>JBHLOJ010000193.1:0-3553 GCA_048940605.1 Promethearchaeota archaeon | reverse complement strand
CGGTAACCAGCCTCAGCTAATTTTGGTAATTGATGGTGCCACTCCCAGCTCGTTCGAGGTAACCCATGCAGACACAGTATCAACGGATCGTCTTCTGATCCATCTGACCAGGCGTCAAACGTGAATCCACGAGCTTTAATTTGAATACGTTTCATATTGTTCATAGTTTAACATTAATTAAAATAATTATCCCAATTTTTAAGTAAGAGATTTAATAAGTATGAGATTGGATTCTTGATTACCTGATTTGTTATTTAGATTATATTATTATTAAATGGATTAGTATACAAAGGAAGTGCCAAAGGCTTTTAAGGAAACCTTTCTTTTTTTTTTTTAATTCACTACACTGTAAATCCAAAAAATTGCTTGATTCGAAACCTTCGGAACTAATACGAGTAGAAGAGCTGATTTGTGAAGCTAAATTTGATGAAACTCTTGAAATGATAGAAGAGTTTGAGCTAAAAAGTCACCCTACTCAAAAAGAAAGGCTATCAGTGCTCATTATTAAAGGTCGGATTTATAATTATAAATACAAGTGGAATAAAGCAGTAGATATAGGAGAACAAGTTTATAAAGAAAGTCAAGAAATTGGTGACACAACTTTAATTATAGATGCCCTTTTATTGAAATCAAACCCTCAAAATCCATATATAAATCTTGATAATTCTCTTAAGTATGTCTTAGAAGCTGAAAAAAAAAATAAAAAAATTGATAAAAGTTTATCTTCAGATTATATGCGAAGAAAAGCATCAATTTTATTATGCAAAGCTAAAATTTATTTACCTACTGGCCTTTATAAAAAGGCTTTAAGGCATGCTTTGCAATCTCTGGAAATATGGGAAAAATTGAATAGAAAAATAGATGTTGCGTACACGTTCCAAGTAATAGGATACATTTATGAGGGAATGGGTGATCGTGATGCCGGACTAGACTATACAATGAAAAGTCTTTCAATCCAAGAAGAATTGAACAATCGTGTAGGCATTGCAGCAAGTCTTACTAATGTAGAATGGTTATATAATGTTAGAGGATACTTTAATCAAGCCATAGAAGTTGGGACAAAAATTTTGGATATGAAAGAGACTTCAAATTTTCACAAAATTAATGTTTTATTAGATTTAGGAACTATTTACAAAATAAAGGGTGAATTAGATCAAGCTTTAAGATATACTTCCAAGTCATTGAAACTAGCAGAGAAAGAGAATAACAATATTTCTATTGCATTCGACCTACTTATGATTGGGGATATTTACGAGATGAAGGGTAATGATATTAAAGCTATAGAAAATTATCAACGAAGTCTTAAACTTTTCGAAGAAATGAATCTTTGGGGTTCTATTTGTGTATCACTTAACTATTTGGTCAACATTTATATTGAGAAAAATTCTCGAAAGCAGGCACAACAATATCTTGAGCGTCTAAAAAACCTAGCAAAGAAAATAGTAACTAAAAGACCCACTCATATGTATCTCAACGCAAAAGCATATTTTTTAAAAACCAGTGGTAGAACCCGTGATCGTGCTAAGGCAGAAACAATATGGAGACAAGTGGTAAATGATAAAATTTCGTTTCCTGCTCAATATATTGAAGCCTTAAGTAGGTTATGTGAATTTCTTATAGAAGAGTTAGAAATGTCTAATGATTTAGAAATTTTAAATGAATTAAATCCATTGATTCGTCGGTGGCACAATATAGCTGAAAAAACCCAGTCACATTTATGGTTAGCTGAAACAAAATTGTTACAAGCAAAAGTTGCTCTAATCAATATGGAAATTGAGGAAGGAAAAAAACTAATGACCGAGGCACAGCGTCTTGCTGAGATGCATGGACTAACTAAATTAGCTCAGAGAATATCCTACGAGCATGATACTTTACTTGAACAAATAAATAAGTGGGAAACTCTGAAAAATACTGATGCTCCTATCTCAAAAAGGGTTCAATTAGCATCTATTAAAGGGACCATTAATCAATTAGAAGGAAGAGCCGCATTAGAAGAAATCGAATCAGAAGATGAGCAACCTACTGTTCTTTTAATTCTAGGGGAGGGAGGTTCTCTTGTCTTCTCTTATCCTTTTTCAAACGAGTGGAAGATTGATGAAGATCTCTTCAGTAGTTTTTTATCAGCCTTTACTTCCTTTAGCACTGAATTTTTTTCCAAAGGGCTCGATCGTGCCAAATTTGGTGATGATATGATGCTTATGGAATCAATAGGCTCTTTTTCATTTTGCTATTTGTTTAGGGGACAGACCTATCTAGCGAAACAAAAACTTACAAAATTTAAAGAGAAGGTACAAGACGATAACTCATTATGGCAGAGTCTCGAACAACATTATAAGAATGGTCAGATCCTAGAATTAAATGAAAGCCCTCAGCTGGAATCACTAATTACTGAAACATTTTTGGCAAAATCCTAATAGATAGAAGACGATTCAGATGAAGTAAATAATAAATAAACTTAATTGTTTTTTATCCTATTTATTTAGAATAATAAAAAAAAATAAGAAATCATATTCATTCGAAGATGATTAGGTATGAGTAAAATAAAATTTGGAGTCACGATAAATGCTTCACCAGATATGTTGTATAGATCCGATTATGATTCAATAAAGAAATTAGCGTTAGAATGTGAAAGCTTAGGCTACGACTCTCTTTGGGCCATGGATCACCTTATGTGGGGTCCCTTTAATAGGGGAAGCGTTTTCGATGCATGGGCACTGCTTTCTGCCTTAGCAGTGGAAACTAAATCAATAAAACTCGGACCTTTAGTGGGGTGTAATTCTTTTAGAAGCCCATCACTAACAGCTAAAATTGCAGCCACAGTTGATATTATATCTAAGGGAAGATTAATATTTGCTTATGGTGCCGGTTGGAAGGAGGATGAATATAAAGCTTATGGATTTCCATTTAGAGATCCAGTCACAAGATTGAAACAAATGAGAGAGGGGATAACTCTAATAAAAAAACTCTGGACAGAAGAAAAAACGAATTTCAAGGGAGAATTTTATGAAGTAAAAGATGCAATTGGTAATCCAAAGCCACTACAAAAACCACATCCTCCCATCATGATTGGAGGTGGTGGAGAAAAATATACATTAAAGGTCGCTGCGGAAATCGGAAATATCTGGGACAGATGGGGTGCTTCGATTGAAGAATATAAAAGAAAAGTCCAAATTCTACAAGAACACTGTGATGCACTTGGAAGAAAATTTGAAGAAATCGAATTATCGTGGAGTGGGAATTTTTTAATTGGAAAAAATAAAATGGATTTAAATAAGATAATAGGTACTTTTGGTATGGAGAGGGGCATTTATTGTACATATGACAACTGTATCAACGTTTTACAAGAGTATGTTGACTTGGGCTGTAAACAATTCATTTTTGTCATAACTGGTTTCAAGGATGAAAAAGAGACATTTATGAAGGAAATAGCCACATCATTTTAAATAAAAAGAGAAAAGTTATATACTAATAAGAAGTTAAATCTTTACTAATTTCTGTTCACGTTTTTCATATGTACATAAATGAGATAAACCCCATTTTTTTGCTTTTGCTA
>JBHLOJ010000192.1:0-3557 GCA_048940605.1 Promethearchaeota archaeon | reverse complement strand
CAAAATCGCAATAAAAAATCAGAATGGGGTAAAAAGGCGAGAGAAGGTCATAAAATCATGTGGATTATTAAAGGAAGGCGATATATAGCACAAATATTAGATGGAATTTACAAAGATTTAAAGAAAAAGACAACTTAAGTAATGAGAAATTAAATTGAACAGTATCGATGAGCTGAAGAAAGTGCAAAAGGTTCTTGGAAGGAAAAGCCTTTTTTCTTGAAGCTGATCTATGAGAAAATTGAGTTAAAGAAAGATTAAGTTAATTCAAAATGTTCAAGTATTAATTCTAAGTAAGATTTCGTAATAGAATCTTCCTTTTGAATTCCATATAAGCTTAAGAAAATAAATAATATTTCTTTGGATTCATCGAGTTTTTCTTTAGAATCTGTTAAGTATTCAACTTCGATGAAATACTGCTCTAAAATAGGTATATAATCAATCAGAGCTTCAATATGGTAATTTTTAAAGTTAAATTCATATAATTCCCTTTCTTTTTTCACTGTAATGACTTCTTGGAATCCAAGTGAATCAAGTATTCTTTTCATTTTTTCTATATCTTCAATCTTTAAATCGATTTCTTCACGAGTTTTTGTGAGGGTATCTATTTTTTTTCCTTTGTAAGTAATATAATATTCAAAATCTTGCGTTTTCTCATCACTATTTCTATCAAATCGACTCGATTTTCTGAGTCTTAAAGCTTCATCAGTTCTTTTAAAATCTCTTAACCCCTTAGGCATATTATAATAAGTGTCTTCGTGTATTAAGGAAAGTTTATAAGAACCTTGATTTTCTTCAAATTTTTTTCTCATTAAAGCGGGATCTGAAATCTGAACTTTAATTTCTACTTCAATCAAGTATTAACTCTTCTTTCTTCTGATAACAAATATAATCTATTAATTTTTATAAAGTATTAAGAGTTACTTGAAGAGTTAATTTTATGTCACAAAATCAAAATTTAATCTTAAAGCTTGCTCAAGAGTATGGATATCTATCCTATATGATTGAGAGGTATATTCAATTTTTAGGTATAGATGGAACTATTGAATTGTTAAAGGCAAATGAAAAGCCATTAGTTCCATCCATTAGAACTAACACTCTTAAAATTACACCGTCTGATCTAGAAACAAGATTGACAAAGAAAGGATTTAAGCTTGAACAAATTGAATGGATCCCCTATGCGTTTAAAGTTAATAAAGAATCCTTGAATTTAGGTTCAACTCATGAATTTCTCCAAGGATATTATTACCTTCAAAATATTGCTTCAATGTTACCTGCTGTAATTCTTAACCCAAAACCAAAAGATGTAGTAATTGATATGTGTGCTGCTCCTGGGAGTAAAGCTACACATCTAGCGCAGTTAATGACAAATGAAGGGACACTTATTCTAATTGATAGAAATAGAAAAAGAATTCCCGCGCTAGAAATGAATTTACGTAGAATGGGAGTCATAAATTCTATTATCATTAATATGGATGCTATATATTTATCGAAATTAAATAAAAAGGCAACTAAAATTTTACTTGATGCTCCATGTACAGGAGAGGGATTGATAAGACAAGATCCTCTTAGGAAAAAAAGTCGAAAAATGAGAGATATAGAGAAAATGGCATCAATACAAAAAAAATTGCTGAAGGTGGGATTAAATTCATTAGAACCCAATGGGGAACTGCTTTATAGTACTTGTTCAATCGCTCCCGAAGAAAATGAATTAGTAGTCCATGAAGTATTAGAAGAAGAAAATGATTTTGAGATTTCTAAAATTCCTAATATCTTTGGGGTAAGTGGATTAACAGAAGTATATGGAAAATATCTTAGAGAAGATTTGAAGAATTCTCAAAGATTATATCCTCATCTTCATAACACTATTGGATTTTATTTGTGTCTACTTAAAAGAAAATCCAATTAAGTTATTCTTTCTGATCTAATTCACCTGATTTTTATTTAACATTTAAAGTAATTGCTGTGATCTATTTAATTTACATTTAAGTCTATAATATTTTTATTTGAGACGTTCTTAAATCTTAATTATAACACTACATTAGTTTTAAAGGTGAATATCTATGAAAAGTTTAAGAAAATCAGAAACTTTTCTTATTGGAACGATATTTCTACTATGTGTATGCTCTCAAATACAGTTAAATATCATGAATAATAACTTCAATAAGATAAATAACCATGATTTCGGATTACTTCAGCTAAGTAATTCAAATATTAACATTATTTCCCCAGAAAACATAACTTATTCCGCCCCGATGAGTGGACATTATCCGGGGACATTTGGATTTGAAAATAGCGTAGATGGGGAATCGCAACCTAAAGGATTTAATAATACATATGCATTAAATTGTTCTGGAGAAATAGTTTCTGAGGTTAATGGCCACAAGAAAGTATTAAGAGCTTATGATTACAATAGTAGTGGTTCTGCAATTATCAGACAAAAGTTTAGCGATGTTGGTTTCGATAATCAAACCTTTGGAACGATCGAATATTGGCTTTTGGTATCGTCAAACGGTGTTAATACAGAAATTAGGCTATGCTACGGTTATGGGAAAGATGAAGTAGCTGTAAATTTAAGAATTAGTGGAACAGGGAGATGGCAATTCGCCAATCTCACATGGACAGAACTTCCTAATATACCTAGACCGTTAGAAGACACGTGGTATCATATACGAATTCATTTTAGATGTTTAGGAGCACCGTCATATTTAGGATTAGGTGAAAATAAATTTGAAATCATTATTAATGGGATAAGTAGTGGATCACTTGATTTTTCTGTATCTGCATCAGAAATAGTAATGTTTGCACCAATTCATACTGCGGCAGGACCTTATAACAATAATGCATGTCTGGATGCTCTTGCTTATTCCTGGGATCCAAGTTATAATATAGGAGATAATATGGACGAAGGTTTATTACTTAGTTATGATACTAATATTGATTTCATATGGGAAGCATATTCATTAGATGGACAGGTTAATAAAACTATTTTTGGTAATACTACTATTCCATTACCTGAAAGTGGTATTCACAGTATAAAAATATCTGGATCTGATATATCAGCAACGCAATATCAATCAGATACAATATATTTTACTATTGATTTATCTCCTAAAGGGGATGAACCAATTATACCTGGATACAATTTTTATTTCCTTATATGTATATCTTGCTTATTTTTTGTGGTCCTCATTAAAACTTGCAAAAATCAAAAGAGTTATATATGAATATTAAAAAATAAACCAATTTTTTTTTTATTGTATTTTCCTTAAATAATATCCTTTATCAGTTAAATTGAAAGCAACAATCTCAGAAGGTTTAAGATTGTTAAAACTATCCTTATCTACGTATGAACGTCCTATAGCTATTAGTTCATTTAGATTATTGAAGATTAATAAAAAATCATCATTCTCTAAATTAGGGGGTAATTTTATAATCATGTTTTTTAAAATATTCTTTCCATATAATATTGATTTTTCTCCCGCAACATTCACTTGTAGTCTCTTAATATCAGAAATTGTGTGATTTTTTTCTAAAAATTCTGCACCTTCTAAGCTTAA
>JBHLOJ010000086.1:10463-14869 GCA_048940605.1 Promethearchaeota archaeon | reverse complement strand
TTATTATAACACTTATGAAATTTAAAAAAAAATTGACCGAGGAGTTAAGCAATTTATTAACTGTTTCAGAATTAGAACTCCTTCCACGTGGTTTTCAAACTCTAGGGGATGTGGTTATCCTTAAATTAAAGTCGGAATTATTTAGCAAGAAAGAAATTATTGGTAAAGCATATTTGGATTTACTTCCCAGCATAAGATCTATTTACCTTAACAAAGGAAAAATCACTGGAACTTTTAGAGAACCAGAAAAAATAGTATTTTTAGTGGGTATTGATAATCCAATCGTCGAACACAAAGAGCATGGAATTACTTATCGATTTGACTTAACTAAAATTATGTTCAGTAAAGGGAATCTTAAGGAAAGGAAATTCCTCACAACTTTAGTAAAGGATGGAGAAATTGTCGTAGATATGTTTGCGGGTATCGGATATTTTTCATTGCCTATTGGAAAACATTCTAATGCTGAAAAAATATATAGTATTGAGATTAATCCAAATTCTTTTAAATTTCTGATTGAAAACATTAAAATCAATCATTTAGAAGAGAAGATCGTGCCTATAAACGGAAATTGTAAAGAAGAAGTTATAAAATTGAGTAATTCTGGGATTAGAGCAGACCGAGTAATAATGGGTGTATTTCCTGCGCCCATTGATTACATAAAAGAAGCGTTAACTTTAACTAAAGAAGAAGGGACTATATATCATTTTGAAGGGGTGGTCGAAAAAGAGAATTATATATCTTTATTTAACAATTTCAACGAGGTAGCAGAGAGTCAATCTTATAAATGTGATTTAAATTCATATCGAATTGTAAAAAGTTATGGTCCAAAGTTATATCACGTGGTTTTAGATATATTTGTATTAAAAAATTAGATAATTTTATTTATGGAATAGAAGAAATATATCATATAAGGGATTAAAAAAGAGAATTTTTCTTTTATTCAAATTCAATACATAAGGAAATGAACAACATTGACTGGAGAAGCGATAATTGGTCTTGATTATAGTCATGGTAATTTTTTAACACTAGAATCTTCTAGTTTTGCTGAATTTACGCAATTTTTATTTACTTCTGGTTATAAAATTGGTAAAATTGAATCTGGTTTCAATTCAATTACCGATTTAAAGAAGTACAGAACTATTATAATCTCAACACCAAAAAATGTAAAGTTGAAGCCTAATGAAATTGATACTCTTAAAAAATACGTAAAAGATGGTGGTAATCTCTTAATAACGAGCTCTAGTGGAGGAGACTATACAAATAATACAAATCTAAATGAATTAACAAGAAATTTTGGATTTGAATTTTTACCAGATGAGGTTAATGATTCAGTAAATTATGTTCACCTTCAAAAAAGACCACTGATATCAAATTTCAAACCTCATGTAATAACAGAACAGGTAGAAAAAATTGTTTTTTCAAGCTCCTGTTCCATTAGAATTTTAGATTTTCTTGAAGATGAGAAAGATGTAAAAGTTGATGGTATATTAATTTCTGGACTAAATTGTTGGCATAGGATTTATGATGGAGAAGACTGGATTGAAGAAGATAGTCCTAAAATTCCTTTATTGGCAACCGTTGAATATTATGCTGGAAAAGTTGTTGGATTCGGTAATATAAGTATCTTTTCTTCCCTTGCTAGAGAATATGGATTTAATGCCTTCGATAATGATATTTTGATTGCCAATATTATAAGTTGGTTGATCGGGGCTATAGAATCTGAGGGGAAACCTGTAACAGTTGAATTAAATCTAGATTTATTTTATTGGGCGGAAAATTTAATTAAGAAGGAGAAATGGGATGGAATTTCAGACCTTATTAATGTTAGTTTAAAATATTTCAAAGATAATTATGCCACAATTATAGAAGAAATCAAAAAGTTAAGAATGGAGAAACTAAATAAAAGAAAAGCTTATGAAAAAGCAAAAAAGGAAGCTGAGGAAGTTGTAACTGAAGAAAAAATTCTTGAAAAGGTTCCTATGGTAGAAAGGAAAAAAGAAGACCTTGAAGAAATAATAACAGCTTTAGAAGAGGTTACAGGAGAGCATTATGAAATTTCAATAGATTTAGAGGAGGAAGAGGAGGAAAAACAATCAAGAACACCAGGTTTAGTGAGTTATACTAATGATGATATAGTTGAGTTTGAACGTGAAAACTCGAAGAAAGCAATATGGAAGGGTCGAGCAACTAACACATTTAAAGAATGGTTAAAGGAGAAATACGAAAAATAAAGAAATGATTTCTTATTCTTATTAATTAGAAAAATAGAAATTGAGTCCAATATTCCAAAATTTATAGATTGTATTTTATTTAATTATGGATAGATTTATATTTATACTGGGCTCAAATTGGCAATTGGCACTTGCAGAACTTGATAATTATCTTAATTTTTCTCGAAATAAAGGCAAAATTATCGATTATTCGGCAAATATCGCGATAGTTGAGTTTGAAGCATTACATAAAGAGAAATATTATGTTAATAAATTAATGGAAATACAATTTATATTAGGGGGATGTCAGAAAATTGCCAAAATATATGATTTTATTGATATTCAGACTATTCAAAAGGCATTTCCTTTTAAAATTGCAAAATATCAACATCTAGAAAGAACTCGAAAAGTGATTTTAAATATAATTGATAAGTTGCTTGTTGGGAAAAATCTGATATTTCCTAAAGTGTATGAGAGTATGTTTTATGCTATATCGATTTACCCTAATCTTTATGATGAAGAATATTATCCTGAAGTTTTGGTAAAGCATCTTTTACCTTTTCTTAATAAAGAATTAATGATAAAATTAAAACAAAAAGGAGCAGAAAAAGTTCTTTATTATAAGTATCCAGAAAAGAATATAAAGTCGGGAAATTTAAATCCAATATTTCCCCATAATGTAATTAAATACGACTTACTCACTGAAAATCGAGCAGAAATTATTTTTGGATTCACTGAAGAAGGTGTTTATATCGGTAGAACATTTACAGTTGATGACCCAAGCTTTAAAAAAAAAATTGATGAGGAACGTCCCTTTAAAGAGTTTAAAAGCAGTATTTCACCAAAGCTAACTCTGATGATGTTGAATTTTTTAAATTTATTCGATAACCGAGAAAATATGAAAATCCTCGATCCATTTATGGGAAATGGTACAATACTTTTATTTGCGTTATTACAGGATTTTCAAATATATGGTTCAGATATAGATGGGATAAAAGTAAAAAATACAGCTCGAAATATAAATTGGTTATTAGAATTATTAGAAGAGGAAATTCCCTTCTTTATCGATGAAAGAATATTAAATGTTGATGCGAGAGAGATATCAAACCATTTTGAACAGAATTTCTTTGAGGGAATTTGTACTGAACCAGAATTAGGCCCTTTTTATTTAGAAAAACCATACTATATTCAAGTTAAGGAATTATTTGACACAAAATTAGAGCCCTTATATAGTCAATTTTTTGGAGAAGCACATAAAATATTGAAAGATAAGGGTAGAATATGTATTATTGCTCCAATCATCGATACAATAGATGGGGATGATGTTCAACTAAATATCGAGAAAATTGCTAAAGATAATAAGTTCAAACTAATTCCTATTATTAATCCAAATGGTTTCTTTAGTAAAAGTAATCCAAAACTCCAATTTCGTGAGAAATCATATAAGACTCTTATCGATGCTAAGAAAGGACAAATCATAAAAAGGAAAATTTATATTTTTGAAAAAACTGTGGACAAATGAATTTTAAAGAGATTTTAGATAGAATAGAAGACATACTAGAAGGAGAAGCACATCTAGATGAATTAGCTAAAAAAAAGCAAGATCCCTTTAAAATTCTAATTTCTACTATTTTATCGGCGAGAACAAGAGACTCCAATACTAAACTCGCAACTGAAAGATTATTTGCCAAATATTCTACACCGAAATTAATCGCTGAAGCAGATATAGATATACTTGAAGACCTCGTTCGAGTCTCAGGATTTTATAAAGTAAAGGCTGCCCGTATAAAAGAAGTTTCAAGAGTGCTACTTGAAAAGTTCGATGGTCAAGTACCAAATGTTTTTGAAGATTTAATAAATCTACCGGGAGTAGGTGCCAAAACTGCGAATTGCGTTTTAGTTTATGCTTTCAAAATTCCAACAATACCAGTTGATACTCATGTACACCGTATTCCAAACAGATTGGGTTGGATCAATACGATTCGTCCCAGCCAAACAGAAAAAGAACTTAAAAGAATTATACCTAAAAATGAATGGCTTCGTCTCAATAGATTGTTTGTTAGATTCGGGCAACAAATTTGTTTACCTAATCATCCTAAATGTGATATTTGTCCATTGAATGAAATTTGCGTAAAAGATTTTTCAATGGAAAATGCCATGAAGAAGAATAAAAAAAAATCCAATTTTTAAAAAGAA
>JBHLOJ010000086.1:7762-10363 GCA_048940605.1 Promethearchaeota archaeon | reverse complement strand
ATATGAGCCCAGATATTAATTCCTGGTAAGAAAGAAGCCGTAATAAAATATAGTATATACATTAAGGCAAAAGGTAGAAGAGAGCGTTCCTCCGTTGCTATCATAAAAAAAACAACTCCTATAAGACCAAATATAGCCCCTGAGGCTCCTAAACTTACTGAATCGAGAGGTAGAAAAAACAACGAAAAGATATTACCAATTAATCCAGAAGTTAAATATATTAATAAATATTGAATCTTTGACATCTTGAGATTAATTTCAATAGTAGCTCCAAATATTAGTAAGGCAAACATATTCGAGAAAATATGAATTAAATCTGAATGAAGAAAAATCGGTGTTACTAATCTCCAAATTTCAAAGTTATATATTATATTTCTATTGATTTGAGCAAAAAAAAGAAGATAATCAAGCGGTAATATAACATTAAAAATAAAATATACTATAATATTAGCAATAATCAAACCAATTGTGAGTTTAGCATCCTTTAAATTTTCAGCGTCTAAAAGAAACATAATTATTAAATACTTTTATGACAGAATTGAACTAAACAGTTAAAAATTAATATAAAAAAATATAATAACTTATTTTTATATTATTCTTTTAACAACCTATGTGATTAATTTGGACAAAGACGAAGCATTAAGTGAACCATTAAAGTATAAAAAAAAGCGCTTGTTAGATACCCTAGTTATAAACCAAATTTTAAAAGACAAGCGGTTAATTAAAGCTTTTATGGAAGTCCCCTTAGAAAAATTTATTCCTGATAAATTAAAGAAGTGGGTTAAACCGTATGAGGATCAACCTAATTTATTTTATTATGATGAACGAAATCCGAAAAGTTATCGGACAATTTCTGCGCCTCATATGATTACGATCATGCTTCAAGGATTAGCACTAGAATCTAATGATGATTTATTAATTCTTGGTGCCAAATCGGGCTATATAGCGGCTTTAGCACATAAATTAGCACCAAAAGGAGAAATTGTAATACTTGAAGCTAATTCAGAAATTGCAAAAATTACAGATGAAAATCTAAAGAAATTAAACTTGGACAAAAATATCATAATAACTATAAAAAATCCTCTAAAAGGTATGCCAGAACTAAGTCCCTGGCAAAAAATTTTAGTAACAGGTGCTATTGAGCAAAGAAGGATTTACCCATTATTAAAACAACTTGATAAAGATGGAGGTGTATTATTCGCACCAATAGGCCAAGAGTTTATTCAAACATATACTCAAATTTTACGCCAAAATGATGAATTTTTTGGTAAACAACAACTTCAAGTAAAATTCTCACCATTAATTACTCAAATAGAAATAGATGAGCTAGAACTGATAACAGATTTTGATGAGTTTGAAATTTCAACAAATAAATCAACTGAAAGTGAGATTGGGAGCAGGACTCAAATAAAGAAAAAAATAGAAATTAAATATAATACAAGCATTCTTGATAAAATTACTTCTGAATCAATTGTTAAAACTAAACCAATTGATGAAGAAGAACGCGAAGAAGTGTTATCTTATCTGAAGGAAATTGTAGATAATCTTCTGAATTTGAAAAAAGAAGAAAATATTGATATTTGTTTTGACCTTGTAGATAACATAGAAAAATCATTTGCCAAACTAAGGAAATATAAAAAAGATTTTGAAATTAAGATTAAAAAAGGACAACAAATACTTAATCAGATAAGATCTTTCAATATTATCAGAAAAGAATTAGAAAAGCAAAACCTATCTGATTCTGTAGTGATCGAACAGAAAATTAAGGTAATTAATAACCAAATTGAAGAGATTAATGGTTTACTAGGTTATTTAACTAAAGAAATGAAAAGAATTGAATCTATTTATTAAACGTTAATAATATATAATCTTTTTCTTAAATCTCTCTCTAAAATTCGAAAATTTCTTATAAAAATTTATAGAAATCATCATAAATTTGCTATTGGGAAATAAGATTTCAATAATTGTTAATATATCCCACATAAACTATTATAAACACAATAATTATCAACAATAAATTTAATGGTGTTGGAATAATACGATTTGGAGTCTTTTCTTTAAACTCTTCATATTTATCACCATATTTAGGAATAAGGATTAATTTCTCTTCAATTAAAGCGTGTAATTCCAAACAAACATAAATAAAAAGACACAAAATCAATGAAGTAAGTGAATCCGATATTAATGCTGCTCCAAGATAAATTATTACCCAACCTGAATAGATAGGATGTCTAACAATTCTAAATACACCAGAGGTAATCAAATCAGCTCTATTTATATGTTTGATGTCATATGCTTTTTGTGCTTTTTTAACAAAATTTATACCAATAATAATGAAGGCTATGCCCAATAATGCAAATAGATTCCAATAATCACCAAAATAACTCGAATTTTCAGGGAAAACTACTTTTAAAAAGCTGGAATTAATTATAGGTATCGTTATTAATACAAATGCCCAAATTATTGGAAATATTTTATAAAACATTTTAACAAATTTGTTTTTTTTTTTCTTTACTTTTTGAAATAATATCCAGTACAGGGAAAGATTTGAAAAAAAAATTAATACTAAAATAATTGTTAGTAAAAGAATCATCTTATCAA
>JBHLOJ010000086.1:3071-7662 GCA_048940605.1 Promethearchaeota archaeon | reverse complement strand
CCTACTATTATTTTATCACCAAGAGCTTTCATTTCTTTAGCAAATGATAATAATTGATGAAGTATTGGTCCTGGAGGTAAGTCATCTCTTCTTCTTTCTAGAATATTCCCCAAAACTTCTCCAGAAGGTGCTCGATCAACTGTTTTATAGATTTCAATAAATAAATCATGTATTTTACCTACTTGAGAATCCGCCACGTGAGCTTTTTTAATTTCAGTATCTGATTGTGTGGATTCAATCGATGATTCCCCTCTACCTCGACCTAAAACAATAATAACAGGTTCAGATCGAGGATAATCTCCTGCTCCAGAACAATTATAATTAATACTTACGGATGATCCTCCTTTGATTTCAGTTAACTTTAAGTGTAATTCTGATAGATCTCCTACTTGTACTACTTCATGGGTTGCATCAGCTGGAGGTGTAAATTCAGTAAGACTAAAACCAGTTGGTATAATATCTTTTACTAGTACATTTTCTAATTCTACATCTCCTTTATTTTGTACTCTTACTCCAATACTAAATTCTCCTTCAGTAAGTCCTGGTTTAATACTTTTAAGAGTTTTCAATTTACGCTTTACATACCTTACTTTTAATTCTGGTTCTTCATCTGGCGCTCTAACTAATGATTTTCCTTCTATTGGACAATTAATCTCGATTTTTACTGGAGTCATGTATTTTATTTCTGTGGGTGGACGAGGATTTCTTGCTAAAAGTGGATAAGAGATTACCATCTTTTTTCCTGTAAGGAATTCATTTGCTAGGTTATGTAATTCTATATAAATCTGGTGTTTTTTAGAGAAATCTTGATCACTCGGCTCTATTAAAATCTTTTGAATAAATTCTTCTCTAGAACTTATTTCAATATCTCCCAGAGTAACTTTTATATCTTTAACTAATGGGGGAATAAAATCACCAGGAATCTCATCAGATAGGAAAAACTTATCTATATTTGAAGAGCCATCATTTATGATTGTATTTACAATTGACATATCTGTATTTGCATATGCATCTACTTCTGGGGGATTTATCGCTTTATCAATAGTTGCGCTTAATACATCATATATAGTTGATTCTTTGACAATTTCACCGACAACTCTAGGAATTAAAACGAACATTGGTGTAAACCCTATTTCTGAGGTCAATTCTGGTACATCTTTTGACTCAACTTTAAAATCAAAATCCCATGATTCATCAGGATTCAGGATTTTATCTGGTGTCTGGGAAACAACCGTTTCACTGCCAGTAGCTATTTTTTGAGTTACTTTTGCATCCTCTAATTTAACTTGGAATCCGGATTCATTAATAAATTCAACATTACAATCCCATATACCAGGTTGAGTACCTTCATCTCGATCGATTCCACTCATCGAATCTGTTAATCCTCTTACTTCAGGATTTATCATAGTTAATTTAAAGTTATTAATCAAATAATTAACAATTAAAGCACCAAGCTCTTGAGATGATACTTCTTTTATATTAACCGTAAAGAAAATCTCAAGTTCAGCTTTACTTTCTGCATCTAAAGATGTTAATTCCCATGAAAGGATACGTTTTCCGTCCTCTTCTTTTAAATTTACTTCTCCATTACTTGGATTTCTCATTTCTATTTCTTGAAAAAATGCGGGTATATCTCTCTTAACCTTTATATCTAAGATAGGTAAGTTCAAGGGATTTGTTAGTATGAGTTTTAGACTGCATTTATTATCTGATTTATAGAGAAAAGCATTATTTATTTTACCTGAATCAGATTTATCAGTATCAAATATTTCCTCTACTTTTAAGGAAGAATTCTTAAGATCTTTTATTTCATATTCTTTTTCAAAATTTTGAACAGGATTTAGTGTTCCTATGGTAAATTCTTTCGATTCCAATGATGTATTTACGTTTTCTTTAACATTGCACATAAGATTCCATAGTCTACTTCTCTGGGTTGGATTTTTCACTACAAGTGTTCCTTTACCTGAGATTTCTTTAATGTTTTGTGATCCATCGAGAACTATATGTTCCTCATCGGTGACATCTATAATTATAAGATTTTCTGACATTCCATATTCTTCTCGCATATGTATTGTTTAGATTTAGAAATAATTTTATACAAAATTTGTTATCAAAATTATATAAATAATAAAAAAATAAAGTATAGATTTTTATATCTTTTCGAAAAGATAAAAAATAAAATATACTTATTTCAGAAGAAATGTAATTAAATAACGACAAAATATTTTGAATCAAAATGGATTTTGGGAAATCATTGAAAGATACAACTTTCTGATGAGATCCGCAATTGATGGTCCAAATTGCATAGAGGTGTGCAATGGTGATTGTTGTTCAATTAAGATTGACATCCCTAAAATATTAGCTAAAGAATATATTAAACGGGGTTATGCCGTTAAAAAGGATTTTATTAGAAGCAACATTTTTAGTTTTAAATTAAGGTTTGATAATAAGAAGAGAAAATGCTTTTTATATGATAAAAGAATAAATGGATGTCTTGTTCATAATTCCGGAATCAAACCTCCACAATGTTGGATTTACCCTACGAATTTTTCTAATCCTGAAGAAAAGGAAATAAGTTGCAAAAAAGCTAGTGGATGGAAAATCATCGATACTGAAAAAGTAAAGGAAGCTGAAGATTTATTAAAATATTATGTCTTTCTTTGCCAACTTGAAGCTAGGAGTGAATTAAAAAGTATTATGAAACGAATTAATAAAGGTATATCAAATGGTAGCTTAAGATCTCAGTTGAAAAATACTCCTCCGAGTCAAATTTCTGGTTTTAAAGATAGTTGGGATTGTATTACAATTCTACCATCAGAAGGAATCTCACTACAGCTAAAAAAATTTTGTAAAAAATATAATAAAAGCTGTAACACTGGTACTCAAAATTTTATGGAATGTAAGTCAATTTGTGATAAAGTCTCTGATGCTATGATTGATTTTTTACAACAAAACTTATATAATTATGTAAAAAAAAAAGGAGCTAACATAACTGGTGAATATTTATTAAATGATTTAGATTTAGATAAATAATTTAGTCATTAAATCGTATTTGAATAAATTCTAGGGATATATTCTCTGTATATTACTTATTTTTAAGTAATATTATAGAAATAACATTTACATAATACTATCAGATTTTGCATAGTGAATATAGATGGCATTTTCAGGTAAAAGCTTAAATGAATTAGCCAAAAATGTTTTTTCAGATAAATATGAATTTATTAATGGTCCTGTACAAGTTAAGGGTAAATCTGGAAAATTCTGGACGTTTGATGCTGTTGTAAAAAATAAAATGAACACTTTTGGGGTATTTATCAGAGATTGGAAAAGAGAGATATCAATTACACAGCTTCGACAATTACATAAAGCTTGTATCGATACCGATGCCCAAGGAGGTATAATGGTATGCAATATAATAACAGACTTTTCTAGGGATTATAGCTCTCAATTTGGAATTCAACTGCTTTCGCGAGGACATTTAATTTCTACCTTAAGAAGAAGGCAATTTCAAAACAATTTTTAAATGAAACAAGTGGCTGATAACATTGTGTAAAGGTTTTAATTGTTTAGATTGCCCTGCATTTAGAAGTGAAAGTTGTTATTATTATGGGAAAGGTTTTTTGGATTATTATAAAAAAATCCAACTTGAAAAAAAGGATAATTACTCAAATCAAAATTCTTTAAATCTTGAAACTCTCGAATATAATACCTGAAAGTGCTTTATAACTATTGAAAATTTATTTGGATTTTAAAGCTAATTATAATTCAAATGTTAAAAATTTATAAACGACCAATTAAAATTATTATAATATAGCTTAATTAAGAAATTCAAATGATAGAGTTTTGATATTTGTATATAGATTCAATGAAGAATTGGGAGAATTTGAAGAAATTGAGATAAAAGAGAATGTTCCATTGTTTGAATTATTGGATTCAAACAAAATTTTACTTTTTGTTGATGTCCATGGAGAAAAAGTATGGGTATGGGAGGGTAAAAATACATCAACAAGGATGAAATTTGTTTCTGCTCAAGAAGCACCAAAAATACGAGATAAACATGATTTTGGATTTACTATCAGTTCAGTTGACGATGGGGATGAAACTGCTGCCTTTAAAATACTAGTAGGTCTTGTATAGACCGATATTATAATTTCTATTCTCATTTCAAAAATTTGTAGGGAGATTTAATATAAAACCCTTATTATATGAACTATAAGATATATTCATTTTATTAAGTATGGCAAAAGATTTTGAATTCAAGAAAAGATCCTACTGAAGAGGAATACATATTCGAGTTTTATGAGGAAGATTTTGCAGAATCCCTCGAAATTGAGGAATCAGAAGTAATAGGGGAATATAACCAAATAAATTTTGAGGAAGAATTAAATGAAGAACAGCTTGAAATCATTAATAGCATTAAAGGACCAATGCTTGTAATTGCTGGTGCAGGAAGCGGTAAAACAAGGACAATTACTTATTCAGTTGCAAAATTATTATTATCAGGAGTAAGACCAAGTGAGATAATGCTAGTAACATTTACTAATAAAGCAGCTAATGAAATGATCGAACGTGTAGAAAATCTTTTAGG
>JBHLOJ010000086.1:0-2971 GCA_048940605.1 Promethearchaeota archaeon | reverse complement strand
CGTGGAGCAAATTTTCAAAATATTTTGAATTTTGAAAAGAAATATAAGAAATGTAAGAGATATACTATAACCTATAATTACAGAAGTGTTCCACAGATTTTAGCATTAGCAAATAATTCCATTCAACATAATCTAAAACAGTTTAAAAAATCTATGAGAACAACTCGTCCTGAAGGAATCCCTCCATATCAAGTCAATTTGGGAGATGATAAAGAACAAGCATATTTTATTGCGAAACAAATACTTAAATTACGCTCAGAAGGATATGATTTAAAAGACATGGCAATTCTTGTCCGTGCCGGTTTCCACACGTTAAGAATAGAACTTGAATTAAAAGCCAAAAATATACCATATGAAGTACGAGCAGGAGTGGCTTTTTTCGAGAAAGCTCATATTAAAGATGTGATAGCACACCTACGAGTTATTGAAAACCCATATGATGAAATCTCATGGTCTCGAATTTTTGCTATCATTCAAGGCATAGGACCAACATCAGGGATAAAAGTTTTTGAAGCTATTTCTAAAACTGAAAATCCTATTGAGAGTTTAGTTAATAAAATGTTCTTTGCTGAAAAGTTAAAAGGATCTAAAATCCCTAAAGAGGGTATAAAAAACACTATATCTTATGCAAAAAATCTGATAGGATTTACTCCAGACGATAATCCTTCTGAAGTTATTAAGAAATTAATGATTTTATTAGAGGATTATATTAAATCAAAATATGATAACTGGCAAGATCGAATAGACGACTTAAATCAACTAAGCATATTTGGTACCAATTTTCCGACTATTCGGAAATTTTTAGAAAATCTTAGTTTAAATTTATCTAATTTGGAATCTAAAACAGTTTTAATGGGAAGCAGAGAGGAAGAAGAGCAACCTTTAATTTTATCTACTATTCATCGTGCAAAAGGTCTTGAATGGAGAGTAGTATTCATACCCATGTTATGTGAAGATTTTTTTCCTTCTTCTAGAGTAAAGGGAGATCCTGAAGGATTTGAAGAAGAGCGTCGTGTATTTTATGTAGCCGTCACAAGAACTAAAGATCAATTATATTTGATATCACCTTCATTAGTTCAAGGCTCTAGAGGTTATCAGACCTTACGAATCTCCCCTTTTATCTCAGAATTGAATCCAAAAGTCTATAAGAAATCATCAGTACAAATGAGATCAAAGAAAAGTAAAAAGAGAAACGATGCGAGTAAACAAGAAAAATCATTCTTTCAGACAGCGGATGAATTATTAAAAGATATTAAAAAAAATAAGAATAAGAAAAGTTAATTAATTAGAATGTTTAGATACTTTCCTTTGTAACTCTGGTTATGTGATTTACCTTATTAAAATTGAATATATCAGTAACAAAAGAATCAAGATTTCTCTCATGTGAAATAATTATCATTTGAGAGGTATTTAACTTTTCAAAAATGGATTGCATTCGATTAATTTGTTGTTGACTAAATCCATCTGTAGGTTCATCTAAGATCAATAGATCCTTAGTTTTAACCTCTTGATATCGCTCGTTTATAATTTTATTCAGAGCTAATCTATAAGCTAAGGAAAGTGCACTTTTTTCTCCACCTGATAGATCATTAAAGGGGGATTCATAACCATTGACATACACAATTGGTTGAAAATCGTCTGTTTTGATCTCAACCTCGATATTTTTATCTTCTACTAATTCATGGAACCATTCTTTAAAATAAGAATTAAAGTGGTGAGCACTTGATGCCAGAATTTTTTTCTCAATATCTCTAATTAGTATAGGAAATTGCTCGCTAATCCAATTTTTTAATTGAGAGAAATATTTTAAATCATCTTGAAGTGATTTTTTTGATTGAATATTAGAATTTAGTTCCATCAGTTCTTTCTGTAGAAATTCGAGAGCTTTTTTTTGAGCACTTAGCATATTTCCGGATGTCTCCTTACTAGAATTTAATTTGTTTAATGATTCTTTTTCAGAATTCAGCTTAGTCTTTATCTCTTCTCCATAATTTTTGAATTTAAGTAAGTTAGTAATATTATATTCCGATAATATTGTCAATATTTCTTTTTGATTACTATTTATTTTCTCAAAAAATTCAGTTATTAAGGTATTTAAGTCTGATTCTCTCTTCTTCTTTTCTGAAATTAGACTGTTTAATGAATCTCTTTTATTTTTAACTTTTTGAAATTCGCGTATATCTTTTAACAAATTCTTTAATTCATTGATTTTCTGAGTTAAATCATCAATTTCATTTGAAAATCTATCCACATTTAAAATTGCGTCATTATATTCTTTTTCAAATCTTTCTTTTTCATGAATTGCTTGTCCACATAAAGAGCATCTACCTTCCTTTAACAGCTTATCAACATCAGCTAAGGTTTTTTTTATAACGGTTATCTCATTTTCTTTTTGGGATTTTAAATTTTGTGATTTTTCCAATTGCTCTTCTAATTGATCTTCGTTGAGTTTTGAATCAACCTTAATTTCTTTTAAATTTTTTAGCTCTTCTTCTTTTTCAGTTATTTCTTTCTGGAGGTTATTAAGATAAGATTTATTTTTCTTTTGTTTCTCTTTATAATCATTGATATTGGACTCCTTATTTTCAATTTGCACTAATTTCTTAGAATAAATATCTAGATCTTTTTGGATATTCTCAATAATTTTTTCTTGAGAGCTAATTTCGTTTACTCTCTTTTTTATTTCAGATTTAATAATTTTGATCTGTTTTTTTGTATCTTGGATCTCTTTTTCCTTGTGAACTAAAGTATCTTCAGGTTCACCAATCTGCTCAATTTTAATCTTAAATTCTTTTAATTTATCATTCAAGTAATCTTTAATGATATCTATATTCCTTAAAGTAATCTCATATTTTTCGATGCCAAAGACTTCTTTTAATATCTCAAAGCGATCATCTGGATCTGCTTGTATGATTTCTTTTATCTGTTCTTGAGGAGTATAAACAGTATATCTGAATAAAGGTAGTTTAGT
>JBHLOJ010000085.1:0-14936 GCA_048940605.1 Promethearchaeota archaeon | reverse complement strand
GCAGCGCCTACACCACCTAGTGGAGGACCACCAAATGCACCAAAATCAGGACCCCCTAGCGCTCCCCCATCAGGGCCACCTAAGGCACCACCTTCCGGAGGTGGACCCCCTAAAAGACCAAATTTACCACCAGCACCAAAATTACCACCCACGGGAGGCGCACCACCTGCACCTCCACCTAGTGGAGGACCACCAAAAGCTCCTAGCGGACCACCTTCTGCTCCTGCTTTTGCTAAAAGACCAGCAACACCTGGAGCACCACCAGGAGGCGGACCACCTAGACCACCAGGAGCCCCAGCAGCAGGTCCAGCAACAGCACCACAAGCTGGCGGAGGATTGAGTTCTTTAAGAGATGAAATGTTAGACGAATTAAATCGATTAAAGAAAATTATGAGAGGAGAATGACCAGAGTTAATTAAACCTCTATTAAATTTTGATTATTATTCTTATTCTATTTTTCTTGAATACTTTAAGAAATTCTTAAAGAGTAATTTAAAATAAGTAAGCTGAAGAAGTGTTTCAAAACTCTTTTTATCACTTATAAGTACATTCAACCTATGAGATAGATTTCACTTTTTTAAGATCAAACATACCGCACCAATTAGATTTATATATAAATTTACAATAAATTTAGGTAACTAACTATTAATTAGTTAAAAAAAACAAAAATCCACAGAAGTGTGAGAAATATGAAAATAAATAAAAAAATTGTGATTTTTTTTTGTACAGCCTTAATAATACTCTCTATTTTCCCCACATATGCTGTATGTCAAACTACTATCGGAGATTCTACGGTTCCAGTAGAAGAAGGTGAAACCTATAAATATGTATGTACTTATTGTGACCCGACTTATTCATTACAAGTAGGTGTAGGTAGTTATAGCAATTTGACTATTGATAATATTTATCAAGGTTCTTGTTCTTATATGGGAATTACTAACGCATTGATTATTAATGCAACTAGAGGTTCCTGGAATAAACCAACAGATTCCCATGAAAGTGAAGAAATACCTTATGTGATTGTTTATAATTTTACATTGAGATACTTTAATTACTATGCCACCCCATTTATGATTCCTATTCCATTAAATTTTACATTTGCATGTGAGTCAATAGCATACCATGCGGGAGGAACATGTAATTTCACAGGAAATCAAATTACTCATGAAGATGAACCTGATGAAATTAGAGTGTATACTTTCAATTCAAACGGAATTATGACCAAAGCAGAATATTATGATTATGGTATTAAGCTCTATACATATGAGTTAGAAACAAGTTCTGAACAAGGAATCTCTTTTGGGCACCATTATATCCTCTTAAGTATCGTTGCTGTAGTAGTTGTGACTCTAGTTGTGAAAAAAAGAAAATTAAACGCATAATAAATTGAAAAATCCTAAGAAATTCACTAATTAAAACTCTTTTTTTTAAATTTTTATATAATGCTTGAGTTTTTCGAGGATCATTAGTTAATCGTTTAAAGTTATTTAATAATGGAAAGTTTTGTTAGTGTAATATTAATTAAGATATTTAGAATTATAATATAATATTATTGTGCAAGTATTAGAAATTAAAAAGTAGAAAAGACATTTACAAAGTGAAGAATGGGAAATCTTACTATTGTAATGGATATAGGCCAGTTTTCCACCAAAATAGGATTTGCTGGGGAAGATTCTCCAAACCATGTGTTTTTAACAATGGTGGGGAAGCCAAAGTATCAAAGTGTAAGTATCGATTATGCTCCCCCAAATGCTCGAGAAGATGAGCTTTATGTAGGAGATGAGATCCAATCAATAGGTTTATATAAAATTTTTCACCCTATTGAAAAAGGGATTATTATTGATTGGAAACATTTTGAAAACATCGTAGATTATATCTTTTACAATTTAAGAGTTGATCCTACTCTAGTTAATGTATTATTCGCAGTTCATCCAATGTTTCCATATAAAGATTTAGAAAAAATTTTTGAGCTTTTCTTAGAAAAATATCGATGCATGGCATTCTATCCTGTTTTAGATTCTATGCTAACTTTATATTCAGGAGGATTTCAAACAGGATTAATTCTCGAAATTGGGGATAGTAATACCAGAATTGTTCCCATTTATGAAGGATATAAGTTGGAACATGCGGTAAGAATCTTAGATATTGGAGGAAGAACTTTAACTCATTATATGGAACAAATATTAGAATCTATTGGCTGGTCTGTTGATACATCAATTCGAAGAGAATTGGTTAGAGTATTAAAAGAAAAAGCTTGCTTTGTTTCCTTAGATTATAAAGAAGATTTAAAAAGAAGTGAACAATATAGCAAAGAATATTCCCTGCCTGATGGATCTACAATTTCTTTACAAAATGAAAGATTTTTAGTACCTGAACTATTATTTAATCCTTCCTCCGAATTAGAAGAAGATTCATTACCAGTAGCAGTTATGGATGTTATAGAACAGTGTGATTTAGATATCCGTTCAGAACTATTGAATAATATTTTTTTATCAGGAGGTTCTTCGATGTTTCCCAATTTGAAATCACGAATGTATCAAGAGTTAGAACTCGAACTAGCTAGAAGGAAAAAGAATAATCAAGTAGTAAGAATCATTGCACCTAGAGAAAGGACTTTTTCTGTTTGGGTTGGGGGTTCTATATTAGCATTGATACCAGAATTTTCAGATAATTGGGTTACTAGGGCAAAATATTTTAAAGAAGGAATTCCCCCTAATTTGTTATAATCCTTGATTTCTCCTCTAAATTGATATTACTCCCATATTACATTTAAATATATAATTTTACTCAATATTAATTCATAATACAAATTTTCTCCTTTAAAGGGTCTTTAAAAGATGGAAGAGTTTAAAACTGACAATTTCTACAAACCTAATTATTCTGTTTTATTTAATAAAATCAAAGATATTAAAACACCTATAAAAAATGAAATACTTATGGCTTTATTAGATGGTCATTGGCATTCTGAACTTGAATTAATAAGAATTACAAAGAAACAGCATGGATATATCGGTTCGGTTACTTTAGGGACTATGATAAATTCATTGAATCATATAATTAAGAATAATTATTTAGAAAAGAAAGTAGTAAATACAAAGCTTTACTATAAAATTTCCGACAATTATGTAGGATTGACAAGAGCAGCTTATCGTTTTGATG
The DNA here is from genome assembly GCA_048940605.1 of Promethearchaeota archaeon. Classification (GTDB taxonomy): domain Archaea; phylum Asgardarchaeota; class Lokiarchaeia; order Sigyniarchaeales; family SOKP01; genus Loki-b32. The sequence goes on along the minus strand of JBHLOJ010000085.1, from coordinate 11,777 downwards.
CAAAGAGGTTCTTCTAGCTAAAGTTAAAGGTTTAAATGATTAGAAAAATTAGGCAACTTTATTCTTTTTTTATACATTTTCCTTTAACAATTTCAAAATCTTGGCAATTAGAACAAAATCCTTTTCCTTGATTTTCCTTAAAACTCTCATTCCAGCATCTAGGACATATATAATAACTATATGACTTCTTATTCTTTATAAGAGTTATGTGAAAAATATTGAAGTTACAAATCGAGCAAGTTGAATCCAATAACTTTATCTTTCCATTCTTTGGTAATGATAAATAACTCTTGCAAGTTTCTTCTGCGCAGACTAGAAATCTTTTATTTTTTAAATTAATAAATTTCATAGGACTTTTATTACAGAATGGACAATTAGCAGAAGTAATTGGGACAGTATAGTTCATTTTAAACTCAGTAGCCTTAAAAATTAATTCATTTTTATTAGCTAAAAGTTTATCAAATAGCTTTAAAAATTCTAATCTTACCTCGTTTACAACATCTTTCATTTTCCTTCTATTCTCTTTAATCTCTTCAAGTTTTTCTTCAACTTTTTTTGTAAAATTTGGTTTTAGGAAAGATAACCATATTTTCATCAAGTGTTCAATCATAAATTTACCCAATTCTGTTATTGAGTATTGTAGTTGTGTTCTTTCTATCAATTTACGAGTTTGTAATATTTTAATAATAATAGGACGTGTTGATTTTGTGCCCAAATTATTTTTTTCCATTAATGTGAGTAATGAAGCATCTGAATAGTTTGGAGGTGGTTTGGTTTCTTTCTTTTTTAATAAAATTTCTTTTATAGCAACCACATTACCAGAAATTTGGATTTTTTCTTCATATTTGGGTTTAAGAAACGGAGCAATCTCTAGAAATCCTTCAGAAATTAATGAAACGCGTTGTGCTTTAAAATATTCATCCTTAATCGAAAGATTTAAGGTTTGTAGTGATTCTACTGCTTTTTCACCGAATAACGCGAGATAGTGACGCGCAAGTATGTTATAAACTCTTTTTTGTAAATCATTTTCAAATCTTGAATCGTTTATTTCAACACTTTCAAGGGGAGTAATAGGAGGATGATCACCAGCATCCTTTTTACCTTTTGTTGGAATTATTCTCTTAGCCTTTAGTAGATTAAGAGTGTATGATCCAAATTGAGAATGTGTTGAAAAATGTTGTAAAATATCAATATGGTTAAAATCTGGTTTATATATATCGCTATCTGTTCTTGGGTAAGAGATTAATTTATTTAAATATAAGGTATTCATAGTATTTAATGCTAAACTAGCCGAGATTCTTAGATTTCTAGTTAAAAGGATTAATGCTTTTGAAGTATTTAGTGGAAATGGAGGTGCTTTCTCTTTTAATTTCTGAGGGCAATCAATTATTTTAGCAATTTTTTCACCCTTAATTTTTTGATATATTTGTTGGGCTTTAACCTCTTGATTTTTTTCAAAGGGATTTAATATATGATGGGCTTGAAAAGTCCCTCCTCCGTAAAATAGTACTGCGTCAATTAAGAAATAAGGCTGTGGTACAAAATTTGTTATATCCTGATCTCTTAAGTATATCAGATAAAGAAGGCTGGTTTGTACTCTTCCAATTGAAGTAAAAGGAACTCTAAATTTATTTAATAAAGGACGAAGTATATTTGTAACTTCCCTAGTAGCAGAAAAACCTATAAATGCATCGATAATGGCTCTTGCCTCCCCTGATTCACCCCAACTATACTTTGGGTTAATAAGATTATTAAATTTATTAATGATTTCAATTTTTTGTAATGAACTAAGCCATAATTGTGAGACTTGTATATTAGGGTTTGCTTGCTTTATAAAGGGAAGGGCATCAATCAGCCCAATATTGCATCCCTCAATATCAGCATCAGTCCCGATAATACAATGATTTGAAAGCTTTGAATATTCTTTTAAAATCTTAATATATGGACCGGCATTTTTTTTTGGAAATTTTTTAATTGCCTTAGGATTGGTGATTATCTCTCTAGAATTTGTGTTAGTCCAACTTTTAAAAGCGGCGATGTTTTTGTGTTCGAGGAGATGACCTCGTAATGGAATTATATATAAATCTTTCGAAGGAACTGAATACAGATTTAGAAATTTTGATTTTTTTATTGTTTTAACTGAACCTAGAGCTTTTGCAATAGCTTCTGCTGCTTTATTTTTTTCAGCTACTATTATAGTTGCCATGCTGATTTTTTATTTCCATGACATTTATTAAATAAATTTTTTAACATCGAATAATATATCATAAAAGATATATAAATTACTGGTTGTTATTAAAGAAAAAATACTGATATATTATTTAAATCGTTATATGATCTTCAATTTTGTATTATCCTACAATTTTAAATTGGTAGTGTAAATGTGAAGGTTGTGCCTTTATTAGGTCCTTTTGAATTAGCGTGGATTTCACCACCATGCTCATCAATAATTCCTTTGGTTATATAAAGCCCTAATCCTGTACCACTATCTTTGATATGGATATTTTCATTAGAAACTGGTTGTTTTATTCTTTCGAATTTTTTAAACAATCTTCCTAATTCCTCTTCATCAAGTCCAATTCCATTATCCTTTATTTTAAAAATATATTTTTTATTCCTTTTTTTTGCTGATATCTCAATCCAACCATATTCTGGTGTAAATTTTATAGCATTTGAGACTAAATTAGTAAAAACAGTGAAAATACGTGTTGTATCTACTGATAATATTATTTCATGATTGATATTTAATATTATTTCAAGATTTTTTTCATTAATCAGATAACTTAATTCATCAAGACAGTCATTTATTATCGTAGCAACATTCACCTGTTCTTTTTGAAGATTTAATTGATTTTCATCAATTTTCATAACTTCTAAAAGTTGATCCATTAACACTTCAAGTCTTTTGACATTTCTCTGAACAGTTATTAAATCTTCTGTAATTTCAGGTGTTAGACTACTTCTATGTTTCATAAGTATATAATCAGTATAACCGGAAATAGAGATTAATGGTGTCTTTAATTCATGCGCTGCCATAGTTATAAAGTCATTTTTAATTTGATCGAGTTTCATCAATTCAATATTTTGTTCTCTTAATTTTTTTTCAGATTCCATTAGTTCTTGCTCTAATTTGAATTTCTCAGTAATATCTGTAAATGTCCCCTCAACTTCCGAGGGTTCACCATCAGAATTATAAATTAAATGAGCATTTACATTTAAAATTATTTCTGCTCCATCCTTCTTAAGAACTTGTGTAATAAAATTCCTAACAAAACCTTTTTCATCTAATGCTTTATAATATTGCTTTTGATTTTCTTCGTTTGGAAAAAAATTAGATGACCTCATACCTACAATACTTTCACAAGGCTGAAATCCTAAAATTCTATTCATCGCTTGATTATGCATTATTAAATTTCCCTTGTATTCACCCTTATAAAATCCTACATCCAAGTTATTAACCATGTTTCGATATTTTTCTTCTGAATCCTTCAATTGGTTTTCCATTTCCTTGCTTTCTGTAATATCTCTGATTATGGTAATAATTTGTTCGACTTCATCTTCAATGAAGATGGGAATTTTTCTAGTTTCAGTGATTACATCATGACCATCCAATGTAGTAATTTCCGTTGTTACAAGTGTTTTACCATTATCAAAAACTTGTTCATATTCTTTGCGTACATCAGATGGCAAGAATGGAAAGGCTTCAAATATTGTTTTTCCAATGACATTCTCATCAAAATTTAATATATTCAACCATTTTTCAAATTGTTTGTTAATTAAAATAATTCTTTGATCCCTATCTACAACATGGAGTGGGTCACCTATTGAATTGATTGTTGTACGATATTGGCGTTCAGACTCTCTCAATTTTTCTTCAGCATTTCTTTTTTCTGTAATATCTTGGATAGTAATTTGATGAATTATTTCTTCATCTAATTCAATTGTTGAAAGTTCGGATTGAACCCAAGATCGAGTGCCATCTTTTTTATAAATTTCTGTTAGATTAGGTATGAATTTTGAATTTGAAGTAATTCTTCGTGATAATAAATCAGGTAATTTCCGTAAAGCATTTTTAGTATCTGAAGGATATATGCCAATTAAAGACAAATAATTATTCCCAATAAGATCTTTTTTGTCATATCCAAATATCATTGGGACTGTAGAATTTATGTCAATGATGGTACCCTGCGAATTTAAAAGAACGATACCATAAGGAGAGCTTTCATATAGATGTCGAAATTTACGCTCAGATTCCATTAACTTCTGTTCAGCAATACGCTTTTCAGTTATATCTATGAATGTTATTAGGTCGGCGATCTTACCTTGATACTTTATTGCCTTTGAATGTAATTCAATCCATTTAATCTTATTTGAAGAATCAAATATTCTAGCAATATAATGAGACATTTGATCTGTTTCTGCATCCATCTTTCTCGATAATTGCTTTAAAACATAAGGCAAATCATCAGGATGAATCTTTTTCATGAATTCATTTCTATCCCATCCATTTATTTCATTAACTGAATATCCAGTAATTTCAGATATTGCTTGATTAGTGTAAATTACGTATCCCTCCTGCAAAATAGCAATGCCTAGAGACGTTTGCTCCGTAATAGTCCTAAACTTTTCCTCTGATTCTCTAAGTTCTTTAGTTCTCTCAAGGATTATTTGTTCGAGTTGTTCATTTAATACTTTTAATTCCTCTTCAGAATTTTTCAAATCTGTTATATCTTGAATAATAGCTTGCGTAAGCGTTTTATACCCAATTTTTACGAGAGAACTTTGAATTGATAACCAAATTTTTTTTCCATCGAGTCTCGTTATTTGAACCTCTAATGGTCCTAATTTATCACCTTTCAGAAATTTATCAAAACGTTCCTTCAGCATATTTATTAGGTCATCTGGTCTTTCTAAGAATGTAAGAACTTCAGTGAACTTTTTCCCTATAATATCTTCTATTTTTAAGACTGAAAGTATATTTGATATTGTTGAATTACAGTCTAAAATAGTCCCATCCTTATCCATTAACCATATGGCATAAGGGGAATTCTCAAATAAATGGTGATACTTTTGTTCAGATTCTTTAAGCCTTTGTTCTAGTATAAATTCTTCTGTTATATCTCGTGCTATACCGCTAAAACCAATTGGGTTTCCATTAACATCATATCGTAAATATATTGAAGATTCTGATGTAATTAAATATCCTTTTTTATTACGAAATTGAAATTGAAAATTAGTTCTTGGTTGTCTTGTCTCTTCTACTTGAATATATGCATTTAGAATTTTGTTTTTGTTATCTTCATCAACAAATTTCTGATAATTTACTCCTAATAATTCCTCTCTCCGATATCCAACAAGATCTATAAAAGAATCGTTAAAAAAGGTAAAATCTCCATCCATATCCACTTCAAAATATCCTTCTCTAATTGTATTGAGGATTCCGCGATATTTTTCCTCAGATGCTTTTAATTTTTCTTCACTAGTCTTTCGAATAGTGATATCTTCATAAGTAACAAGAATCCCAACAACATTTTTCTTAAAATCAAGTAAAGGTATTCTATTTATCTCAAACCAGGCTTGGTTTCCATTGGCAAAAGTTATTAATTCAATTACATTATATTCCGGTTTATTATTTGTAATTACTTTTCTCTCACTTTCATCAATATTGTTAGACTCTTCACTAAACCATTTTAAATTATAATTCGATCTACCAATAATCAATGTAGGATTGTCTAATCCATTTAATTGGGCAAAATTAGAATTACAACCTAGATAATCTAAATTTTTATCTTTCCAATATATTAATTGAGGAATATTATTAATTACTAACTCTAACATTTCCCTTGATTTTTGAACAGCTTTGATACCTTCTTTGGATTGAAGTAATTTCCAATAATTGATTTCTGGTAAAGAATCTGCTAACTGATTATATCTAGTTTGGCTTTGCTTGATTTCCCTTTCAATGTCTTTATATTTTGTGATATCATAACAAAAAAGAATTGCTTTTGCGTTATTACCTTCAAGAATTCTTTTTCCTCTTATTTCATACCATTTAAATGGATTTAAGTTAATTTTAATTCTTGATTCTGTGTTGTCATATCCAAACTTGAAGATATTATTCATAAACTTAGTAAATTTTTTAGAATCATCTGGATAGATGTAGTGAATCAAATGTTTCTCCTTTTTGAAATCTTCAAAATTAGCATATTCACATACAAATTTATCGTTAATAATAAATATTGGCTCATCTATGTTTTCAGAGATAATTTGATTAATATTGCTAATTTTATTAATTGTACTTGCCATTTTGGGGATTACCTTATTATAGGGTGTAAAAAATTCTTTTCTTTAATTAAAATTAAAAGAAATAAAAATATATTTTTTCCTATTGAAGATCTTTTATTTGAATTTGAAAAAAACAGCTTATCACTTAATTTATCCTAACTTACCTGCCCACCCTCGCACTATTTTTCGCATTCTTTCTTGTTTTGAGATTATCTCCGAATATTGAGTTTCTGTTTTATTTATTAAAATATCTAATTCTGGAATAAAATTATATTTAATAAATAATTCTTTAATCTCTTTCGAAATTAGACCATCAGTTATATTCTTTGGATTATTTTGGAAATTTTCAAAATTTGATTCCCAATCGATCATAAAATCATAAATATTATGGTTATTCTCAAATAGAGGAAGTACTCCTAAACAATTTTGCGTTGTTACTGCAAAATTTGCTCGTTTTAAACTAAATCTATTACCATTGAATGATACTGCAATTCCCCCCTCATCTCTTACTCTCTGAAGCATATTAATATCTGTAATTGAATCTCCCAATACAATCATTTCTGATATCGCTGTTCCAGTCCTTCGGGATACATCTTCAACAGCTAATTCCTTTCTTTTTCCACCTCTCACTTTTACCTTATCCATCACTCTAATGTAGTCGGATTCCTTTCTTCTCCAGAAGAAATTATTTAAATCTTCAATAACACAGTTAAGATTTTTAGTATTATCAAGATATTTTTGGAAAATAACATATAATAAGGTCTCTACATCTTCTTCGATGTTATGAAGCCCTTTCTTCAGATTGCTAATATTTAGGTTCGTACAATAAACATTTTTCTTTGAAATATCTAAAGCAGTAGTCACAATATGGGCAAAATGAGAATAACTAGTTGATATAACAAATATTTCCCAATCTTTTTGTAATATTTCCATCAGTTCTCGACATCCCGGTAATAACCCTAAATTACTTTTTGCTAATTTTATCAATTCTTTATCGGTATAACAGGCAGTATAGAGCGGTGCCATGATTTTAAGGGTGTCTCCAGGTTGATAATCTGGAATATTCAATTTTTCTTTTACTCCGGGAACATCAATAATATAATCATCATAGTTAGAAATCATGGTAAAGAACGCACCCATATCGAATTTTTTTAAATTAAACTTTGATTTATTGCCTAATAGCTTTCCAATTTCCGCCGCAAAATCAATAATGCTTATTGGTCCTTCTAAATCCCAACAACATATCTGCTTTTTACTCATAGAAATTAGCTCTTTACTAAATTGATATCTAAATTTAGTGTAAAAATTTTAAATAACTCTTTTATTAAGAGTTTATTATCGAAAAGAATTCTAGATTAGAATTTAACTTTAAAAATTTCTTGTATTGATTTTTCTTTTCTTTCTCTTTTTATAATTTCTTTCCAGTTTGGTTCTATTTCATTAAACGCTTCTTGGGCAAGATTTCTGATCTCTTCATCAGAATAGCTAAGGAATGGGCCAAGATACTCTAAGGCTCTTTTGTCTTTAATCTTTTTTAAAGCGTCTATAATGTAAATAATCCTATACTTATCCATTTCAGAGGCATTTAATTCATCTTTAAGTCTTTCTATTATTCTTAAAGTTGCTCTGCCATCACCAATCCTTCCAAGAGCTTCTATAATCCTGTTAATAACGAGATGATCTTCTTCTGATCGTAAGGCACGACAAAGTAAATTTACCGATCGACCTTCTTTCATAATTCCAAGTTCTCTTGCTGCATCAGCTCTTTTTTGCCAATCCTCATCATGAAAAAGCTGCTTTATTAATGAATTAAATTTTTTATTTTGTTCATGCCAATTCATTATCCAAGTAAAGCTTAATATCGAAATTATTATAATTTGATGATTATAAAATATAAAACTACTCCTATTGAGAGATGTTATGATTAAAATTATTTTATTGTGATTTCTTAAGAATAGAATTCATATGATCTATACGTTTTTGCAATAATTTTAGTGTTCCTACATCTTTCCTATGAAATAATTTACCCTTTATACAGCCTACTCCTGCTTCTGCAATTTTCTCAGCTTTTTCAAGAGAATCAGAAATGCCTAACACACCCATAGCTCTAGAAGTTGTAGTATAGACATTATTACCTTCTCTATAGACTGAGGCATAATAATACTTCGCTCCAATCTTTTCTAGTTGTTTTTTATCAATAAAGATTTTTTCATCTTTTTTTGGATTTACAGGATAGCCTTCGGGAGCAAGATATTTACATACAGATGCTTTATTTTCAAATTCATAGTCCTTGGACAAGTTTCCATTAATAATAGCCCAGCAAATTTCAATAAAATTACCTTTAAGAAGAGGTAAAACATTCATTGCTTCTGGATCCCCCCATCGAGAATTATATTCGATTAATTTAATACCGGACACTGTTTTCATGAATTGACCATACAAGAAACCTTTATATTCTACACCTGTTTCTGCTTTGACAGCCGCTACTGTCTTTTCCATATCAGAAAGAGCTTCATTAAAATCGTCTTGAGTGAAAAATGGCATAAGATGATTTTCCATACTATATGAACCCATTCCTCCAGTATTTGGTCCCTTATCATCTTCATAAGCTCTTTTATGGTCTTGAACTAAAGGGGAACCTATTACATTTTTACCATCAACAAAAGCTTGTAAAGTAAACTCCTCTCCATCACATTTCTCCTCTAAAAGAAATCGACTTTTTTTATTTACCAATTCATTACAATACTCTAATATATCATCTTTTGAAAAAAGGTGATCACCATAAACTTTTACTCCTTTACCCCCTGTAAGTCCTTCTGGTTTAACTACAATATTTTCTTTACCCACATCCTTTATATAGCTTTCCACACCTTCCATTGAATTAAACATTTTACTCATAACGTTTGATTGGATTTTATATTTCTTTAAGAGCTCTCTCATGAAAATCTTTGAACCCTCAAGTTGAGCAGCTTCTATTTTTGGTCCAACACATGGAATCTCACCTTTTTCTAAAGCATCAACTATTCCAACCACTAAAGGGGCTTCCGGTCCGATAACAGCAAAATCTATATTATTTTTATTAGAAAATTGAAGTATTTCTTGAAAATCAGTTTCCGAGTGAATTTCAACTTTTTTACTCAAATCTTCTAATCCCGCATTCTTAAAACTCATGAAACTAAATAGGTTTGCTCCCGCTTTAACAATTGTCTCCCCGATAACATGTTCTCTTGCACCGTGTCCTACGATTAATACGTTCACCATTATTTATCAATTCAAAAAATGTATTTATTTTTATAAATTATATTACCTTTCTAGAATAACAAATAATTTTAACCTTAATTATTAACCAAGTAATTAATTTGAGCATGTCCGAAATTTGTATTGAATTTAATAATGTTTCAAAAAGTTATAAGGAGATCCGCGCCTTAGATAAAATTTCTTTTACAATTCAAAAAGGAGATATTTTTGGGTACATTGGGCCAAACGGAGCTGGTAAAACAACGACTATTAAAATTATAGTTGGTTTAATTACCGATTTTAATGGAGAGGTCTTAATCTATGGAAATAATGTTTTTAGTAATAGGAAAGATTTATATAATTTAATTGGATATCACCCTCAAGAAGCAGGGTTCCAAGAATGGCGCACCATAGATCATGCGTTAAAGTCTTTTGGACGGCTTTCTGGACTAAAATCAACTCATCTTGAAAATCGTATCATCGATATCTTAAATTTAACTGGTCTTATTGATTTTCGTTATAAAAAAATAATTCATTTATCAGGAGGGATGTTTCAAAAATTACGGTTAGGCCAAGCTCTTCTTCATGAACCAGAAATTCTGGTGTTGGATGAACCGCTTTCGGGATTAGATCCCACAAGCAGATTTCAATTTAAAGGATTGGTTAAGGAACTTGCTAAAAAGGGAATAACAATATTGTTTTCATCCCACATATTAAACGATGTTCAAGATATCGCTAATAAAATAGGAATCCTAAATGAAGGCAAGATTATGAAAATTGGTTCGCCAGAAGAACTTCAAAATAGTTTTCAAATTGGAAATTTAATTGAAATAACTGTAGCTGAAAATTCATCTTTATGTGAAGGTCTTGAAGATTTTCCTGAAGTAGATCATGTGGAGAAGACTAAAAAAAATAAACAACTAATTTATTTAAAATCCAACATTGACATTGATATTAGTATCTCTAAAATTATGAATACATTGTTGCAACAAAAATGTAGAGTCCGTAACCTTGCTCTTTTAAAACCTAGTTTAGAAGAAGTGTATTTAAAATATGTTGGAGGTGAACTGGAGTAAGTCTAACTCTACTCTTCCTCGATGAATTGAGAGGATATGCAAAATCAAAAGTTATGACAGTATTATGGTTTGGATTACCATTATTATCTTTCTTAATTCATTTTATTCAACCTAATACTGAGGATTTTCCAATATCATTTTTAGTTGGGATTGTCGTTTCTAGTATTGGGGGAACTCTTTCAGGAATAATGCTTAGTACTTCTATAGTCAGCGAAAAAAATCATCATGTTTATGAACTCTTTTTAATTAGACCAGTTAAGCGAAGTAGTTTACTTATTGCAAAATTCCTTGCTGTATATTCGTGTTTGGTCATAGCTGTTATAATCTCAATCGTTTTTGGGTTGATAATTGATGAGTTTACTAATGGATTATCAGAAGATTTATTAAGATTTACAATTGAATCATTAACTATAAGTATAGCCTCTATGGCTATTACTTGTTCGATTGGAATTTTCTTTGGTGTGTTAGTTTCTTCTGTACCTGTTGCAGCAATTTTGTCTGTTTATTTAGGTAGTCAGTTGTCTTCAATTATAATTTTGCCAACTTTCTTTATAGGAGGTTTAAATCCTGTTATTTTGGCTTTAACTTTAGGAATTTCTATTACAAGTATAGTAATGACTATTAATATATACTTATTTAATCGGGAACAATTTTGAGTTAACCAAGTAATTATTATTGTGTAATGTTTTAGAGAAGTATAGTAATACGATCTTGGTTATCAATATCTAATTTAAATCGTAATTATTATAATTTTACACCACATTTATAACAATATTTGGCATCTAATGGTAATTGGTATCCACAACTTGAACAAATTTTAGTTTTCTGTTCAATTTCTGTTTCTTTGAGTTTAGCTCCGCAAACAGGACAAAATTTTGCATCTCTTGCTATTTCTTCCCCACAAAATGGACAAGTAACTTTAGTTAAAGGATTTTTATAATTCATTTTCTTTAATCTTTTTTAGGATTTATAGAATTTTATAATGATTTCAATATAAATATTTTTCTGTATTCTCCACCTTATATTTGAAATTAAATATAAATTAATCTAATTTGTTTGGTTATTCTTTTGAGTTTCTCTTTTATTCGAGAATTTTTGATAGGCAAATATTATTCTTTGAAGTGCTGTGAAGTTAGTACCTACAGCTAAAACTATCATTGTCCACCCAATTGCTGTTGG
>JBHLOJ010000191.1:0-3666 GCA_048940605.1 Promethearchaeota archaeon | reverse complement strand
GCGTTATGTTTTTCAGGTCTATTTAAGGTGATATAACCGATTTTATTTTTTGATTCATAAAGAATGGTCTTAAAACTCATTTTTTAATCACCAATACTTATTTAATTTTTTTAGTAAAATAGTTTGGGTATAATTAAAAAAATGATGAATTTCTCTAGCCCTCAAAAGAAATAAGCAACTATATAGTAATAAAATGAAATGAATGATTTAGATTGTTAAAGAATAAGCTCTACTTGATAAGTAGTAACTAAGTCTTTATCTGATAAACCCTCGTAATCTTTCCACATTTTTTGAATTTTTCTTCCATGTAAACCTTTTTTCATATTTGTAACTGTCTCGAGAACTTCCTCATGAAAATTTTCTGAGCCTTTAATAACTGTAAATCCCATTCTAAGAAATCCATTCAAAGATTGGTTTCCCCACCATAATTTTAAGGGTTTTACATCTGGAACTGCGTTTGATTGGATTTTTTTCCATCCAAAATTTCGTGCCCATGAGACCAGTTTGATAAGCATTCCTTCCCCAATCCCTCTACTAGTATATGGCTTATATTCGATTGATTTTGTTTTGTTTGAAGGATCTTCATCAAAATTGATCTCTTTTTTACCAGATTTTCCTACGACCTGCATACATTCAATAAATAATATCTTATCTTTGTTTTCTAATTCATCAAAGGATGGTGCAGAAATGATGTTTTCTACAACAGGATTAATTTTTTTGAGTTCTTTCGGATCTTGAATACATGGATGTGCCTCATTAAGAAAATCATAATAAATCTTAGGATAAAAAAACAGTAATCCAACAACTGCATTGTAGAGATCAGTATCAATTGCTAAAACAGCACATGAACCATATTTTTCAATTGCGGTATATAAGATTTTTTTAACGATCTCTTCTGAAACAGCGGGAATTGTTCTTCCTAGATCCTTTTCAAATACCGGACCACCATGCATACATTTGCATAGGAATAACTCCTTATCCATCATATTGTATTCTATCAAGATCTCAACCTTTATTTTCTATTTTAGAAATTTATCAATTTATAATTAGGTTATTTCTATAGAAATAATTTACTTAGATGAATATTATAATTAACTGTCTCAAAAGTAAATTAGCTCATCAAGAAGAAAAGAAGATAATTTCTAGTAAATATTTGAAACTATCGGAATCTTAGTAATTCAACTTTTCTTCACCGATTGTGGAATGACCACCATGACCTGGATAAATCTTAAATTCATCTGAAATTTTAGGATAATACAATATTTTTCTAATACTAGCCATCAAAATTTGATAATTTACAAGTTGCCTCGGGAGTCTACCTCGCAATAGTGTATCTCCGGTAAAGATGAGCATGTTTTGATAATCAATTAGCATTATATCATTATTAGTATGACCTGGTGTTTCAATTACATGTAGTTTCTCTTTGCCTATCTCTATTACATCATTTTCTCGAATAAAATTTATATTGTTAAGTTTTCCTTTCCCAAAACCATTGATCAATAATGGAATATTATAATAGCTTATGATCTCAGTGGCGCATTGAATATGATCATGGTGAGGATGCGTAGCTATTAAATAAACCGGTTTATAGCCTTCTTCTTTTATTACGGCTTTAACCGTATTTGAATCAATCCCGGGATCAATAATACCAATCTCTTTTGTAGTCTCATCCCCATAAAGATAACAATTAGTTCTGAATCTCCCACTCACTTTCAACTGATTCAAAATCATACCAATTCACCGCTCATTTCGATATTTACAGTTTTAGAAATTAGCAATTCAAATCATCTTTAAGTTTCAATTTTTTCTATTAATTGAATACTTGTCGGAACCAATGCCGCTTTCGGAGATTTGCCATGAATTTGTTCCAGATCATTAATCAAATTACCCCAGTCTTTAACTAATCGAACATCTTTTGGGAAAAAATGATTAAGATCTGGTTTACTTATATTTGGTGAGAAGAAAAATACTGCTCTTTTACTCATTGCTACTTTCCAGACGTCAGAATCTCCAAAGTTACTATAAAGTTTTGATCCAGTTTCACCTACTAAACTATGAAATCCTCTTCCTTCGTATGAAGATGACATTAATACTATTGAACTACTTAGGTTTAACATATTGTTTGGACCGGAACTTATGAAGTTAAAACCCTTACCTGACTGATTCAGTTCAGAATCTTCTGGATAACAATTGAAAAAGCATACATCGTTTGCGTTAGCCACTTTCGTACTATATGCTTTTTGAGCGAAGTCTATAGCTTTTCTATGGGCCTCTAGATAATGACCTGCGAAAATCTTTGTTGTATCACCAATTTCATTCAAAACTGCATTTATAGAGAAGTCTAAACCGACTACACTAGCAATTTCTTCAATATCTCTTCTAATATCTGTTATTCTACCAATTCCTGCTCCATCAGTAGAATGATTTGCTTCAAGTGTACGGATTCCACATACTCCTGGTAAAACAATTTTAGCTCCTCCGCCATATCCGGCTAAAGGATGTGGAATTACTCCACCAATTGCAATTCTAAGTTCTGCTTCATGATAGGTTTTATTTACTTCAATAGGAGTTCCAATTTTTGAATCTCCTAGAGAAACTAAATTTTCATATGGATGATGGTTTTCAACATTATAGGTGTTCGCGATAACTTCTCCCAATTTCAAAATGCAATCATTCTTATTCATTGGTCTGTGGGCTCCAATCGCTAAAAGAATTGTTATTTTTTCATTAATTATATTTGCTTTTTCTAACTCTTCAAAAACAGCTGGAAGTAGTTTTGAAGCTTGAGTAGTCCTAGTCATATCATCTACTACAATTACAGCATTTTTTTTCCCTTTCGCAATATCAGATAACCTTGGAGTGCCGATTGGATTCAAGATTGATTCCTTAATCTCTTGACTAGTGACTTCTGGATAATCAGCTCCCTCCATTCTTAAAATAGATACGTCCCACGAATCAGGAAAGAGTAATTCTAGGTATTTTGGCTCTCTCCATGCCGCCCAAGGAATTTTATATTGCTTTGTCATATTTCATGCTCCTTAAAATTAATTTCAAAAATATTTTAGCTTTAATAATTATTGCCATTATTAATGATGAATAATAATCATCGATGACAAAGAAATAATTTATTGTAAATAGTATTCAAGAAAATCTATGATATTCATTAATTTATTTGTTTTTAGATTTAAAACAAATCGTACTGCTTCTACTTTGGCTAATAATGAGTTATCTGATTCCCTATATAATTCATGGATGAATTTAATTGACTTGTTTCCAATATTTTTTATTCTAGTTTTCACAATTATATAATCTCCAAATTTTGCGGAGCCTTCATATGTAATATCAACATGTTTTACTCCACATGCTAAACCTTCATGAATCATTTCCTCAATATTCCGTTTATTTTTAATTGAATTCATGAAACTTACAAATCCATCGTCAAAATATACCATGTAATTTTTAAAATGAACTACACCCATCGAGTCTGTATCATTAAACCGAACTTTAACTCTTGTAGTATCTGTTGTACTTAGTAATCTTTGCCTTAAGGAATTGTTTCTTTCTATCATATGAATTAAATCTTAAAATTAATAAAAAGAAAAAAAAAGAATGTTATTTAGATTTTATTTATTTCTTTCATTTTTTTCAAAGCAATTTTCATTGAAT
>JBHLOJ010000190.1:0-3692 GCA_048940605.1 Promethearchaeota archaeon | reverse complement strand
AGCTTTTTGAAGTTACCTGTTTCTTTACAGGCTTGAATTAACCGTTTTAGCTTAAGATCAAAGATTTGATAATTGATGGTCATTTATAATCCTCCTTATTAATTAGTAATTCTTCTTCTGCAATATATTCATCTATGTCAACTGGTTCTTGAATTTCCCCGATTATTTTTTCAATTTGAATCTCAGGTAAGTGGCGACTTCTTTCTTGTGTAGAGCTACTAAGTATATAAAACAAAGAATAGGGAAAAATAAGGATAAATCCAATCAACTGTAAAATATACCCAGTACCAATAGAATAGTTTTTAGTTATACCTAATTCACTATCAACATTAACTACAACAGGAAAATAAAGCTTATTAGGATATAAATAGAAGCTTGGAAAAAGTACAACATAGAAAATAGTAAATATAAGTAAAAATCCAAAGATATAGGAGTAGTACCTTGTATTGGTTAATGTTTTAGATTCATGATTATCTCGACTAATAATGACTCCTACAGACAATACCAGCGTTATAATAAATAAGATATTAAAATAAAAGGGAACTCTTAGATTCAATGGTCTATACTCCTCATTAACAGTTATCCCTGAAGGAAATTCCGTAGTCCATTCAAAAAAGAGGTTATAACTCCAAGAAGCAATGAGTTCGTTATTGAGATCGACTACCTGAAATGAATACCATTCTAAAAACAGCGATACAAACAACAATATTACACCTAATATTAGCATTAGTTTCTGATAGGAAACCATTTTCATGATTACTCCTCCAAAAATGAACTATATCTCTTTAAGTTAGTATCGGGGATATCTGCTTCAAAAAAACCACCATTTTTTACCTTAGTGTGTAATCGTTTTTGATCAATAGACTCTTTTATCTGATTTTGTTCAATTTTAGTAATTAATTTCGACTGGTGTTGTTTTCCTAAACATTCATATGCAAATTGGGACATCATCTCAGGATTAAATTGTTCATTAATTAATACCAGACTCGTTTCATCTAAGAGTGATTTTCCGTTATGTATAAATTTTGAAAATTCTGCTTGGATCTCTGATCGTGGTTTTAGCACCTTCATATAAAAGAAAGTGATTGCGATAAAGAATATACCGAGAAGCGAATATCCAATATTAAGAAAGACTTTCATGATATCGAATGATTGAAAAAGGATCAAAAAGATAAGGACCATCCCGAATCCTATAAAGGGAATTGAAAGAATTGTAGAACGTTTTAAGAATTGGTTATATAATTCATTATAAGAGATTAATGTATGAGTTTGTTTTCTATGAGTTTCTAATAAGGTAAACTTTTTTTCGATGAATTGTAGGAGATCATTAAGATTATTCTGATTAAGAATGTGAAGGTTCATGTTAGTGAGATATGCAAATGGGATATCCTTCTCTAAAAATCCTACCGCATTTTGGCAAAGGAGTATAGGATTGATAAACACTTTTAACTCTATATTTCCTTCTGTAAAAAATAAGGCTTTCTTGGTAAACGTTTTTTTAACGGAGATATTTATCCCGTAATGTCGTTTTAAATAAGAATGAAAATTACCGTTATGTGCGAGATTATGATGAATGTCATTATAATTGTCTTGTATAGAATTAAAATATGAGTTAAGAAGGATTTTAAATGCTGATCCATTTTCTTTGAATTGTTTATGGGATGGTACATATTTAATTGTCTCATTTGAGACATGTAATTGTCCTTTAAGTGTACATACTTTTACTGGAATAATAATTACAAAATCTATTACATCATTAAATTTCAATTTTTTTACTCCAATTAGATCAGTGTGGGTAAAAATATCTTTTAAAAGTGGATTTGGCTTAATTACACTATACTCAAAGGTCTGGAACATAAGTTCGATCTGACTTTTAATTTGCTGTCTTTCCGAGGGAGCTAAGTTTTCATCTTGAACTGATTGTGCTTTCTTTAAGGGAAGAATTACTTCTGATCGTCTAGGTTTCAATTCTAAAGGATCGTTTTCTATGAAACTGAGTTTTAGCGAGGTTATCCGTTCTTGTAGTGTTTCTTTAAAATTATCCTCTTCAACAACAACATCCTCAACATCAATACGTTCCTCATGGAATATCGGGGAAACGTCCTGTATGGTTTCCAATTGTTTCGTGATCTCGAGGGGATTGAGTTCTTGGGGAGGGTACCATATTCCTGTTTTAGGTTTTTTATACTTATCTGAGAACCATTTTTGTACTTTCACCTCTTCTACATAGGATTTATAATCATCTTCGGTATATTCTTCAACTTCTTTATGAACAGGAACTTCTATGGATGGTGTTTCTGACTGTGTAAAATCGTTTAGTTTAATACGTGAGGTGAGCGATTTTGCGCCTTCTACAATTTTTTGGGCTGTTGCGGATCCTATTCCTTTTATATTTGATAACTGAGAAATGGCTGACTTTGCGAGTTTTTCGATGGTAGTAAATCCATGCTCTCTTAATTTCTCTGCTACTGAAGGCCCTACACCTTTTATTTTAGTTATATCATCTCTCACTATTGTGGTACTTAATAATGGCTTTTGTAGAATTGCTGAATTAAATGAGTTGAATCTTTGAACCCATTCATAATTATTTTCTAACTCAGCTTGTAGACGACCTTTTTCGGCTAAATTAATTGCCTGCTCGATATTTTGTGCTGCTATTGCTTTTTTTGCCTCTTCATAATAGGATCCTAATGTCTTTTTTTTCCTATCGATCTCTATCTCATTCTCAAGAACCTTCATTACATCCATTAATAAATTAATCATTTATAAAGAAAAAATGTGAGATTTAAATTCTTAAATGTCTTATTCTCTACTAGAAGACGAGAATTTTTAGTCTTAAATTAAATGAGTAAAATTTAACCCATGCCCCATGCTTACACCCTGGATTTTTGTCTTTTGGTAGTGTAACTTATTACACTCTATAATCTTACCCTATTAATTTTAGACGCGAATTTGCGTCAGTCAGCACGGGGCAC
The DNA here is from genome assembly GCA_048940605.1 of Promethearchaeota archaeon. Lineage (GTDB taxonomy): Archaea > Asgardarchaeota > Lokiarchaeia > Sigyniarchaeales > SOKP01 > Loki-b32. The sequence continues at coordinate 717 of JBHLOJ010000190.1, read as the reverse complement.
CTTTTTACCTTATTTATTCTAATTTGTATTTCCTTCTATTTTTCCTTTATATTAGTTTAAAATATCTATTCTACTAGATATGAGTTTAATTGATTTCACAGGTAAAAGTACGAAAGAGGAGACTTTAGAAGAAACTGATATTTATAAATATATACCGGATAAACGGATTCTTAGGGTATTATTTGAAAACAAGATATTTGAACTTCGTGATATTCAAAAAGAGGCAATCAGGAAGGGATTATTTTTTCGAAAGTCATTTTTAATATGTGCTCCTTCTGGGAGTGGGAAGACACTTATTGGTGAGTTGTGTGCGGTAAATAATGTATTTCAGAAATTCGGAAAGTCTGTATATTTAGTACCCTTTAAAGCGTTAGCTACTGAAAAGTTTTTTCACTTTAAAAAAGGTTATGGAAAATATGGGGTAAAGGTAGAAATCTCTATTGGAGATTTTGACATTGACGATTCCAAACTCGAGAAAGCGGATGTTATTATTACTACTTATGAGAAAATGGACTCAATCATAAGAAATTTTTATGATAAAGATTGGATTTCTGAGTTTTCTAGTATTATTATTGATGAAGTTCATATTATCGGAGAATCTGATCGAGGTCCTCGTTTAGAATCTCTTATTGTACGGTTGAATGAATTCTTTCATCATCCTCAAATTATCGGATTAAGTGCAACGATTGCAAATCCAGAATTTTTCAATTCATGGCT
>JBHLOJ010000084.1:0-15568 GCA_048940605.1 Promethearchaeota archaeon | reverse complement strand
AATGGGGTTTCTCAAACCGTATGGCTGAATTAATAGTTAAAAAGCTATAGAAATTATCTTTTTTTTTTTATTTTTTCATTATCTTTAATTATTTTTAAAATCCTGCATATATAAAAGGAGCGTACTTTACGAAGCTGTTGGTAAATATAATTATCATAAAGATTAAGAAAGCATAGATAATTCCTTGAGGTATCCAATGCAAGTTTGTGAGAATATCATGTCTTTTCAATTTATATTGGAGTATGTCAATTAAAAAAATAAAAAAGTAAGAGAATAGTAATATATAGAGAAGATAATTATGATTAATATGATCTAAAAAAGAAGAATCGAACGAATATGCTTGCTTTATAATTAAAAAAGCAGTATTTAAGTCACTTGAGCGAAAGATTATCAAGGTAAAGTTCATAAATTGAAATGTAATAATAAATCCTAAAAATTTGTAACAACCGTAAGAAACCTTTTTCTTATATCCATCCAAATTTTCAATAAAGTCTATAGGGTTCTTATTCCATTTATTTAAAGCATTACGATTAAATCTATAGAGAATAAGAAAGATTCCTTGAATGGATCCAAATAAAATGTAAGTTAAACCAGCACCATGCCATAAACCGCTTAAAATAAACACGATTAGGATGTTTAATTGTATTCTTTTCGAACCTTTGCGATTGCCTCCTAAAGGGATATAAAGATAATCTCGAAGCCATTGCATTAAGGAAATATGCCAATTTCGCCAAAAAGCCCGAATATTTGTTGACAAATAAGGTTGATTAAAATTTATCATTAAATTTATTCCAAATAATTTACTTACTCCTCGTGCAATATTAGAATAGGCAGAGAAATCAGCATAAATTTGGATTGTATATAAAAGAGTAATCAGTAAAGCATCTGTAGAGTTATAGACAGTAGGATTTAAATAAAAATCATCTATGTGATATGAAATCAAATCTGCTATAACAATTTTGCTGAAATAACCAAATAAGATTAACTGGATTGCTCCTGAAAAATCGCAGTTTGAGAGCTTTTTTCTTTTTTCAATTTCAGGGATAAAGTTTTTAGGATGTTCAATGGGACCAGACACAAGTTTTGGAAAATAAGCGAGAAAGACTGCAAAATCAATAAATCTTTTAATAGGGTAAATATCTTCTCGATATATATCAATAATGTAAGCTATTACTTGCAATGTGTAGAAAGAGATCCCTACAATAATAATAATATTAAGAAGAAAAGGGTCGATATTTAGTCCAAAAATATTTAATAGAGAGGCTATATTTTCAGAAAAAAAGTTAAAATATTTAAAAAAAAACAAGTTCGATAGATTTATCAAAATATTTAAAACTAAAATTCTTTTTTTTGTTTTTTGGTCAAACTTTTTTCCTAGAAGAATTCCGCTAAAATAATTAAAAATAGTAGACGAAAATATTATTATTAACAGCCAAGGACTTCCAAAACCATATATAAAATAAGATAAACCTAATAAAATTGTATTTTGAATTTTTATGAATTTACTAAAAGACCAATAAATTATTAGGCCTATAAAGAGTATAATTATAAAACTAAAATTGGTAAAATATAAAGGCATTCCAGACTTGAATTTAATTTTTATTATAAATTTATTGATTTTAATAATTAAAAAGCTTCTAATAATTTAAGAAATAGTTTGTGAATCTATTCAATATCGATTTTTTTTGTGATTCTTTACAAACTAAGTAGATAAACATTCCTCAAATTTTTCTGTTACAAGTGTAGTACAAAGCTGTGCTCCAAAAACATTAAGATGCAAGTTATCAAAATATAATAGTTTATTACAAAATGTTAAATTCATATTGTTTAAATTAAAAAAATTCTTTTGTGGGAGCTGCTGGAATAATTGATCAGTATAATAATAATAGATATAAGCAAAATACTGCGGGATACTTACAATTAGATGTATGATTTTTTCATCCTCGCAGAGATTTATAACACTTTTAAATTTATTTCCTGCTAAAAAATCAAATTCTTTTTGCCATGTTAACATTTGAAATGTAGGATTGCTATCATTAACAAATCCAAAAGAATACCTAAAACCTCTAGAATAGACTTTTTCGAATTCTTCGATTTCGGCTTTTAATTCAGGACTAAATTGTTCTGGGATAAACATTTTACGATACTTATACAATCGAGAAAATTTAAGAAAAAGTGTCTCGGATAGTTCTTCTAAGCTCATATCATTCAGGTCACCGCTATAATATCTACCCATGGGAGTATCCAGAATTGAATTATCTTCTTCAATATTATCCTCATTGTACACAAAGTCAAAAGGTGAATTTACCATCCATATAATGGCATCAGGAGCAAATCGAGGGATAAGGACTTTTTCGATGAGAAATGATTGTGCTCTTGTAGCAGTACCCATTATACCGAAATTATAAGTTATTGTGCTTTGATTAAAGTAATCATCAAACAAATATGGATTAAAACCTGTAACACAGAAAGAATCCCCTATTGCAATAATTTTTAACTTATCTTTATGTTCTGGTTGAGAGAAAAGATCTATACAATCATTTATTTTATAAGGAATAATATTCCGACTCCCCCATAAATAAGGTTCATCTAATACTTCATTTTCTTCAAGAATCCTAAAGATTCCTTCAATAGGAATAAGAATTACGACTGTTAAAATAAGGGCTTTTAGGGTCTTATATTTTTCTTTTCTATTCTTCCTAGATTTATTATGTAGAGAACTCTCCATATTCAATTCGGTATAATTCTATTTCTAAATAAAATTTTTTATTATAAAATGAATTTTAAATCAATTTAATACATTGTCTTTAATATAAATTTTACAATTAAAATTTTATATTCTTTAATTTACTTTTAAAGTTTCTTATTTAAAAGGATAATACTTTTAAATTTCTTTAAATAAACATAATCCATGGATCTTAGCACGGGAAAACCTATTGAAATAATAGATAAAAGCCTTTTTGACAATTATTTCATCAAATATCCACCAGAAAACTCTGAATTTACATTTACTAACTTGTTTATGTGGAGGGATTATTATAATTTCTTATTTATGGAATTTAAAGAGCACATCATCCTATTTTCTTATGATTATTTAAAAAATAGAAAAAAACCAATAAATACTGATTCTAAAGATAATTTATATTTCTTTCCTCCAATTGGACCAAATCCGGATGAAATAATTATTGAATTATTTGAGAATATTAATAATATAGAAATCCACAGAGTCCCAGAAAAAATTAGTGAAAAAGTGACTCAACACAAGAAATTTAATAAATTAAATTTAGATATATTTGAAGATCGTAATAACTGGGATTATGTTTATAATAGGGAGGAAATCGTTAATTTAGCAGGGAACAAGTACAGGCAAAATAGAAGATGGCTCCAGAAATTCTTTTCCAATTATGATTATGAATTTAAATTAATAACTGTCGATCTTATCGAAAAATGTAAGGAACTTCAATTAGAATGGTGCATAATGAGAGCCTGTACTGAAGATGAAAGTTTAGAAGCAGAACAAGAAGCTATTTACGAAGCTTTAAACAATTTTGTAACTCTGGGATTTAGTGGAGGTTTGATTTGTGTTGAAGATAAATGTGCAGCTTACACTTTTGGTGAAAAATTAAATAATGAAACTTTTGTGATCCATATTGAGAAAGCTCATGCAGAATATGAAGGTGCCTACCAAGCAATCAATAATTTATTTTTACAAAGTTGCTGTGTGGATAGTATTTTTGTTAATAGAGAACAAGATTTAGGAATTGAAGGTTTAAGAAGAGCTAAAGAATCTTATAAACCTATTCATATGATAAGGAAAAATATTATTTACCAAAAGTAATAATTTATGAACGTACTCGTTGTTCAACTTTATTTTCTTATTTTAGGTTTTATTTTTATGAAGTAAGTTTTAGGAATCAAATTATTATTAAGATTATAAAATGAAATCGCTTAGATTTATATTTTTAAAATTTCTAAGATCATTATAACTCATATTAATTTAAATGGTAATAATGTCAGAGGAAGGAACACAAGAAGAGAAACCTATAGGTAGATTAACAGGCAAAACAACAACTCATACTGTTACTGTTTTATTAGAAGGACCTTCAGTTGAAAGAAATAACTATTTGGTAATTTATGGTGAGAAGGATGAAGAAGGGAAAAAAACATATTATGTACTTTACATTACGGACATGTGGACCGATGAAAAGGGACGGATGGCAAAATTGGGAGTATTAGGGGAAAGACCTAAAAAACCCTTCGAAATTGGTTCAGATGTTTTTCTCGCAAAAGAAGAACAAATTTCCAAGATCTTAGGCATTTTTAATCCACCAGAAGAATCTCTTTCTTTAGGGAAACTCATTGGTTATCCTTATGAGGTATATTTATTAATCAAAAATTTTGGAAGAATTTTCATTACAGGAAAATCTGGTTCGGGAAAATCTTATACAATGGGCGTTCTATGTGAAGAATTTCTCAAGAAGGGTATTCCTGTTGTAATTTTAGATAGACATGGAGAATATGGAAGTCTAAAAGTTGCAGGTGAGGATGCTCCAGAAGGCGAAAGTGAATTTGTTGATAGTTTAGTTGAATTTTCTGATTTGAAGAAAAATAAAGGTGGAGATGTAGATATTGAGTATTTATTTTCATTGAAACCTTCAGATATTGTAGCACCTAATCTTTGCACTATTGTTAATTTAAATGGCATGGCTTTAGAGGTTCAAGAAGCTATAGCTGGAAAATTACTTAAAAAATTATATGATGCTAGCACAACTAGGAGTATTCCACCATTTTATTTATTCTTAGATGAGGCCCACTTATTTGCTGGAAAGAGACAGACAGAAACTTGTGAAGTAGTCAAGTTATTTGCACAAGAAGGAAGAAAGTTTGGAGCGAATATAGTCATTGGAACACAACGTCCGCAATTGTTAGATACTACAATTAGAGCTCAAGCAGGAACTTGGGTTGTACACAATCTATCTGATGTGAGAGATATTGGGATAACAATTTCAAGTGCTGAAGATTTAAGTAATGAAAATAAATCAGATATTTCTGGGTTAGATAAAGGACAAGCTATAATTTGCGGAGAAGCGGTAAAAGGAATTCCTTTATTTATTAAAATAAGAAAAAGGCGAACAAAACATGGTGGCGTTAGTTTTAATCCACTAGATTTTCTCTCAGACCAAACCGTTGAAGAATTACAAAAGCGAAAGGAGAGACTTTTGGGAGGTAAATCTGCAGATGAACTAGAAACAGGTAAATCTATGTTTGAAGAAATGATGGAGCCAAAAAAAGCAGCTGATTATTTAGATGAGATAGCCGCCTTAAAAGTAAGAATTCAAGAACTGGAGGATGAGGTTTCTCGTTTAAAACAAAAAGTAGCTGATGTAAAAGAAGGAAAGGAGATTCCGCTTATAGTTACTGATGAGACAATACAGGACTTACAAACCGAAATAAATGTTTGGAAAGAAAAATATAATTACCTTAAGGAAATGGCCGAGAAGGGAGAGGGTGATATGATTCCATTAACCGAGAATACTGAAGAATTGTTAAAAATGAGTAATAGAGCAATTGAACTTGATGCACAGGTTAAGAAATATAAATCTAAGTATGATGATGCGATAATTTTAGCTGAGAAATCAATTGCAGAGTTAAAAAAGACACGAAAATAGTAATTATCTCAAATTTTTTTCACATTAAATTTTTTGTGAAACTAACTTAAAAATTCAATATATTTATTGAATGATGTATTTTCTTTCTATCATATTGATTTTTTGATAATCATTTCAAATAAAAATAATCATGGAAAGTAATACATTAGATCTTGACGGTATTAAAGAACTACAAAAGAAATTATCATCTTTGATTGGTGTTTCGGGATATGAAGAAGATGTAAGCAACTTTATTCTAAATGAAATTGAGACTCAAGCATTGGCTGATAATACATGGATAGATCCTCTTGGAAATGTTCTTGCTATTAAAGAGGGGACTAATAAAGATAATAGGATATTGTTAGATGCACATATTGATGAGATTGGTTTTATGATCTCACATATAGAGAAAAGAGGATTCTTAAGATTTGTATTAATTGGGGGATTTGATACTAGAATCCTTTTAGGGCAATCTGTAATTCTAAAATCCAATACGGGTAAATTTTTTCACGGAATAATAGGATCAAAACCACCTCATCTTACGTCACAAGAAGAGCGAAAAAGACCCGTTGAGGTATCAAATATGTATATTGATGTAGGATTAACATCAGAAGAAGAAGTATATGATAGCAATATATCTATTGGAACAGTGGGTACCTTATTTTCCACGTTTGAAGAGTTTCCAAACGGAATGGTCAAAGGAAAGGCTTTTGATGATCGTACTGGTTGTAATGTTCTTCTTCATATTATGAAGTTATTGAAAAGAAGTGGACAATACACTGATACTATTCTTTTTAACTTTGCCGTACAAGAAGAAGTTGGTCGTAAAGGAGCAATAACAGGGGCATATACATTAAATCCAACTATAGCCTTAGCAATTGAAAATACTACGGCTGGCGATGTACCTGGGATAAGAGAATCCGAAAATCCAGTAGATATTGGTAAAGGTCCAGCAATAACTGTTGCGGATAGATCAATGATTTCACATTCTAAAGTTAATGAAAGAATCATTAAGAATGCTGAAATTGAGAACGTTCCTTTTCAAATTAAAAAACCACGTTATGGACTCACTGATGCTGGGTATATTCACATTTCTCGAAGAGGTATACCAAGTTCAGTTGTATCTGTTCCATGTAGATATATTCATTCTCCAACATCATTATTAAAGCTTGAAGATCTTTATGACACAATTCGGTTAATTGATGTGTTTCTAAGAAATCCAGCCAATATTACACTTCAATAAACTTATCTCTCTCAAATTGACGTTCAAGAAATTTTAAATTTTTAACTTTAATTTTCTTTATAGATATCAAAGCAGCTAGGTAGAAAAAGCCCATAGCAACCCAAAGTAATATCATAATTATTGGATTGCTCTGATTTTTTCCTGATAGTAAAAATCCTATAATAAGCGTCATAGATGCAGGTCCTAATGATCTCACAAATGATGCTAATCCATAATACGAGCCAGAAATTTTTGACATTGCTACATCAATATCAGGTTCTCCTGAATTTTCTGCAGCTTCATGAACTAATGCTGCTGTTAATGGAATTGAAAATAAAGGAGCTGAATACATTGATCCTAGAACAGTACTCCATGTAATGATATACAATGTCAATTCTATTCCAAATGGAAGGAATGGTATTAAGAAGAATGAGCCCAAAAATGAACCAATTATACTGAGTATCATAATAGTAGAATACGATTTAAGTACATGATTCTTTTTTCTCAATTTGATCCATAAGAAATACCACCCAAATTTTCCAAATATAGAGATAAAAATATAGGTATAGAAAGCAATATTTTTGAATTCGAGTACATAATTCTGGAAAGGGATAATTAGAAATCCTAAAGTTCTTCCCGCGAGACCAGCAAAAAATCCAGCAATTACTAAAGGTAGAAAACTAACATCCTTTAAGGGTATTGCCATTTGACGAAACCTACCAATAATAGTGGTTTTTTCATGGTGATAATCACTATTTAAATTATGAAAATTCTCATCTACAGAAAAGAATATTAATAAAACTGAAATTAAACCAAAAATAGAGAATCCAATTCCTATTATTGGGATTAAAGTAGTAACTATTCTACCAGAATCAGTCCACCACTTAGCATTTGTAGGGTCTGGTAGAAGACTTTGAACCATTAAAGGCAGCAACAATGCCACAACTGAAGCAATTATAGAGAAAGCTGATCTTACAGAAGCTACCTTTTCCCTATTTTTGAGAGTTTGGGATTGTTCAGGCAACATTGATATATAAACATTGAATAATAGTGACCTTGATAAAGATCTGATTATAATAATAATCCAGAAAAAAATTGCCGTGGGCAAGAATAATGAATTTCCCTCTGGAGCTTTAGGTGGAAGCCAAATCAAGATTGTTGATGCAAACCAAATAGGTAGACCAATAAGTAAGAAAGGACGCCTTTTCCCTAATTTCCCTGGTTTTTTGTTGTCAACAACTACTCCGAAAATTATAGCAAACACCGCATCTAAAAATAATTGAGCAAAGATACCAATTGAAACAAGGAGTGCGTCAAGATTGATTGTATAAACATAAAATTGAATTATATATATCCCTACGAATATATTCACTAGGGGCATTCCTAAGTCACCCATAGAATATCCCAATAATCTTTTTCCATTCAATTCTCGTGGTGGTAGGGGGAGTGTATCTTCCATTGTTAATCAAACATTAGTAAATAATTTTGAAAATAGTGGGGAATTGAAATAATTTTTGATTTTGTCAGACTAAATTGTGAAAAACTAATCAACTAAAAACTTATAATACTATTAGAAAATAAAAAGAAGAAACTCGCCTCTTAAGTCAGTTAATATTAAAAAATTTGAATTATTTTCTATTTTTCTTTATATTTTTCCTTTCTCTTCCTAATCTTTTTTTGCTGTTCAACAATTACGTTGCTAATAAACTGTGTTGTAGAATAAGCAGATTCAGCTTCTCCAAGAGTTAGACCCTCTAAATCATTTTTCATTTCTTCGGCTTCTTCCTCTGTAAATGCCATCTCATTTTGAATATATTCTTTAGCACTCATTTGATGCCGTTTGGTTCTTAGTTCAGCGCGCTGAAGGTAGTAGTGACTTGTCATATGAAGGACGGTGCCCCCATCTCCATAATTAAAAGTAATCACAATTGGGGCTTCTCCGTATTTTTCTTCCATTTCTTTACTGGTTACTAATACTTTAACCTTTTTCTTATTAATAATCTGAATAGGGTATGATGATGACTCAAGCCACCAAATAGGATTCTCATCAACTTTGAATAAACCCTCTAAAAATTTGTTAGATTTATCAACCACTTGAACAGCGACACAGTCATCGCCTGTAGGGCGTTGATTATACTTTACCAGTTCTGGAAAGATCTTCTCTAATATATTAAGAAGAGCCCAATCTGTAGTAAAGAGAAAACCTCCCCGTTTTACAAATTCCTTAACTTTAGGTAAGGCGTCATCATAAATGTTTCCAGGACAATTTATTATTAAAATTTGATCTGGTTTTAAATCAATTTGACTGACTTCTTCTGGTTGAATCAACACGTAAGGTACATTGATCATATCTAAAACCGTTTCCACTCTATCATAAGAACCGGCAACTATAATTATTGAAGAATCCTTTACCTTTTGTAAGATTTCAAGATCCATCGGGCGTTCTTTAGCCATACGCTTCTCTAAAATTTTTGAAGAAGCTTTATATGCCTGTTCCATCTTTTTAAAGTCTCCCATTTGTTTTACCTCTCTTTATAGAATTAAAACATCTTTATTTTTAATGAATATGAAAATTAATATCTATAAATCTTTTCCCCACCTCCTAGAATTGAAAAAGTATAACATTGATAAATTACAACACCTAATTATTTACTAATTAAATTATCATTAATTTGTTTTAAAAATGACAAAAATGAATAAACTTAATGTAGAGCGAAAGCACTTCATATTCATAGTTCTTTTTCTTTCAATTTTCATAATAGGGACAGTTTTCATTTTTATAATACCCTTTAATGTTAAAGCTACCTATAATAAAACTGTGAAGACTGTTGATGGAGTAACTATTGCCTTTAATGTGTTTGAACCAAAAAGAGTAGGTGTAAATAAAAAAGCTATAATTTTGGGGCATGGAATAATGTCAAATAAAGAAATGTTGAAAGATTATGCTATCGAATTCGCTGCTGCTGGTTTTGTTGCAGTTCCCTTTGATTTTCGAGGACATGGACAAAGTACTGGAGAACTTGACAGAGACTTATTAATTAATGACATAAATGCCATAATATCATATCTAAATAGTAGATCTGATATTAATATTAATAGTCTTGGTTATTTTGGCTTCTCAATGGGAGGTTTTCCGGGAATTGAGATTGTTAGTGAATCTACTGATTTCCATTGCTTTATTGGAGCAGGAACTCGCTTACCTCAAGGCTTGAGAAAGGGGAATTCAACCAACCCTCTTAATATTCTCATGATTATAGGAAGGTTTGATGAAGTAATTAATACAAATGAACTTAAGGAGAATTTATCTTTTTATGTAGATAAACCCCCTTCAGAAATCGATGTAAACCGATTATATGGTAGTTTTCAAGATGGAAATGCTTCAATGATTTATCTCGATGACAATACCAATCATGTCTTAGGAAATTGGGATCCAGATTTTATTAGAGAAGCAAGAAATTTTGCATTAGATACTTTTCCAGATGTAAAACCGGTAGATGAGAACTTTTATGTTCATACTAGATTTATATTTCTATTCCTACAACTCTTTGGAGGTTTTGGATTTTTTGGATTAATCATTGATCCGCTTTCTCGAATGATTCTAAAAACGCGAGAAGAAGAAACTTTTATCTTTGATATTGAGGATGAAACTTTAACAAATATCGAAGGAAAAACGATTTTATATTCGGTATTACTTGGTTTTCCCGGAATAGTCATATTTATACCAATTATTCTAATATTATTTCTAGCAATAGCTGGATTTATTTCAGCTTTATTGTTCGGTCAAGCTTTTGGAATTTTAGTTTTGCTGTGGAGAATTGGAAAAAATAGAGATATTAAGCTACGTGATATAATAAAAACACCATTTAAGATTTCAAGAAACACCCTTATTAGACAGTTCTTACTAGGAGGATTATTGGCAACCCTTTTAACTTTGATATTGTACTTATCAGGGGGTCTGAATTATATTGGAATGATTCCTTCAATCACTAAGATCCCATGGATACTGGTATATTTCGCTATATTCTTCTTCATTTTCATGATATTCGGACTTATTTTTCACGAAATTATTCAAAAGAATTATAAAAAGGGTGTTAAACCATTGATAAAAGTTTCTCTTATAATCTTTGGAACGCTATTTATATATATGCTTATAATCCTTCTGATTTTATCACTAATTATGGGAAGCTTTTTCTATTTTGGCTCCTTCATTCCACTTGCAATTCCAATCTTTTTAATGATTAGTTTTAATTCAACTATTGTGTATGAAAAGGTCGGAAATATAATACCTGTAGTACTTGTAAACACGTTATTTTTCACATTGTTGATATGCACTATTTCACCGTATGAGAGTGGAATAAGTTTCATCTTTGGATTTTTACATTGAAATTAATTAATTTTTTTTTTTATTTTATTTTTATTAGGATTTTCTTCTATTTATATATCGAAATATATTATAAATTTTAAATTAAAGGATATCTTACTTTTTCTATAAAAATTCAGCAATTTAATACACTAAAGAATTTTTAAAAACCAAAATGTCTGAAGACCAAATTCTATCTGTATCCTACTTTGACCAAGTAATAGGTCCAATAGTTCTTTATTCCTCCGAACCATTGGAAGATATAGTAGGAGCTCCCGATTTAAATAAGATTCTTGAGTTTATGGAGGAGGAAGGTCCATTTATCTTTCCCGCTCGAAAATATCAGACACTAAATCATATTTTTTATATTGATTCTCAATTTGCACGTGGAGGTAGAGAACTATTGATGGTCTCTTTCATGATTAAAACAGCATTCTTTAAAGACGGGATAGTAGACGTTTTTAGGTATTTAGATTCGAAAGGTCCTGTTTTGAAAGATTTTGCAGATGAAATAAAAGAATTGAATGATCTTACGCCATTATTACATATGAAGAAAAATGCAAAAACTAAAGGATATGTTCTAAATTATGGAGAAGAAAAGTTTAAAACTACTTTTTTAGAAATATTTAATAAATATTTTCAGAAACTAATTCCTAAGTATCGTGTAGAAACACCAATAAAAGATAAAAAAACTATCAAGAAGTTTTTTATAGTAGGTGCACCAAATACAGGCAAGAAAACATTAGTGAAAAATATTGAATTTATCCAATTCTTAAACATTAAAAGTAATGATTTATCAGTAAGAATCTTAGAGGTAATCATTGAGAATCTTGAGATTTTAGATTACAATGAAGAAGAGTGTGAATTTGGATGTAAGGGATTCAGTTCTTTTGATGATTGCATAATTCATGCCCAGGGAATAATTTTTATATTTAGATTATCTGATAAAAGCTCAATATTGGATACTAAAAACATGTTTGAAATTATTGAGAAAAAATTTTTGGAAAAACAAATCGATCCAGTTCCAATTTTAATAATTGGGAATAAATTCAATGTTGATGAAGACAATAAAAAGGAATATATTCACCAACTCTTTCAAATTGAAAAATTAAAAGAAAAAGGTCGACGAATAAGATATTTTCCTATTAAAATTTTAGAGGAAGATGACAGAGTCATGAAATCACTTCGATGGATAATAAAAAACATTCTGTAATTTTTAATTCAGAATATAAGATGCCAATAAATCCTCTGACAAATCTTTTAAATTATTATTAATATAATAAATAGATGACGTCTAATTCTTTTAAAGGCATATTATGGGGAATCGTATTTTTCCTCACAGCAGTCATCTATATCTCAATTCCAACTTATTTGATAGTTAGATTTTGGGTGTGGTTAAATAGTTTTCCTGTTTATACTCTATCACTGTTTATGTTATTTTTATGGATAGTTGCAATCATAATCGTTTTAATCTACATTGTGGCTATGATTCGTGCCTTTATTCAAAGAAAAAGTGAAGATTTAGGTATTCCTAGGGGAGTAAAAGGCTTTGGTTTAATCTCCACAATAATTATTATTGTTTTTATGCTAATTTGGTATTTGATTTTAAACCAAATAGCCTTCTTTTCTATGGTTCCTCCTCCCGTTTAAAGATTTAAGGGATAACTCCCAAACTTATGGGTCGCTTCAACCATCCATTTTAAATTTTGAACTTTAACAGCGGGATGCATATTTGCTGCACTAACAATAAAACCTCCGCCAGGACCACCTGTTTTTATCGCAAATTTCACAGCATTATAAACTTCCTCTTTAGTTCCATAAGTTAAGACATGAGCAACATCAATATTACCCATAAGACAAAGTTTATCCCCTACTTTTTTTTTTACTAATGCTAAATCAACTCCTGCAGTAGGTTCAAGAGATTGAAGACCATCAAAACCACATTCTACTATAAAGTCCAATAATGGTGTAATTTGCCCATCAGAGTGAAGAACTACTTTTCCTCCTCGTTCATGAACCGTATCTGTAATAATTTTATAACCCGGAAGAACTAGCTCTGAAAACTTTTTAGGGCTCATCATTGGTCCTGTTTTGTAAGCAAGGTCTCCTGATTCAATGAATACTTCTGCTCCAGCATCCATATAACTTTTATATAATTCTGCGGTAAATCGAGCAATAACAGTATGTACTTCTTTAATAAATCGAGGATCCTTCCTTACCATCCGTGCATAAAAAGGCCACCCCAATCCTTGACTGGCAGCTTCAAAAACTCCGAGATAATCATTTGTCACAATTACGAAAATTTTGTCTTTATGTCGTTTGTTTATTCTTCTAAAAAACTTCTTAGCGATTTTTTTATATTTATCAAGAGCAGGACCTTCTAAGTTTTCTCGTACTTCTGTCCATTTCTCTTTTGAGGTAGTAGTACCATATATGTAATATGGATTAAAATTACCTTTATTATTCAAAACCGACCATACTCTACCATATATATCTCCTAAAAGCAATGTTCTATCTTCTTGCTCTCCTAAAGCATAAAATGGGATCATCCCGACTTGCATAACATCCAATCCAATTTTCGCAGCCGCTTCAACACATCTTGAAAATACAGTTGTTTCTATACCTTCAACTAAATTACTCATTTCTTCTATCCAGCCATCGGGATTATTTTTTTTTACTTGATCGAGAGTATAGAAATCATCAATTACCGGTTTTCCAAGGATTTCATCGCTGTTATTAGCATCAATTAAAATTGTATGGCATGGTACTCGATCTGGTTCTTCTAGACTAAGAGCAGCAAGGACTCTCTCTCTACATTCCATAAACACATCACCTTAGTCCTCTTTGGTTTTATTTATGATTAATCTAATTATTCAAACGTGAAAAATAAAATTACTACTTTATGCCTATTTTCAATAAAATAACAAATATATCAGGATTTTTTATGATAAATTTGATTAAAAAGGAAAGAACATTTGGATTTCTTAATAATTTTAAAATAAAGGTTTTCGGGAAATCCATATCCCCATAAATATTAATTAATTTCTCAATTTTACTAGTTTTTATAATTTTAATTAAGTTATCGAAATCTCTGTCATTTAACCTTTCTAAAACTGCTCGGATTAAGTAATGTATTTTTAATTGTTTTCCAATTGTCAAAGAACAAGGTCTTTCATAATATCTCCTGATAATTTTTCTCGAAAAATTTTCATTTTTAAAACATTCTATAATACAGTTTGCAGCGTAATTCGATGCTATAAGAAGATTAATTATACCCCCTCCTGTTGTGGCTTTTACTTGACATGCAGAATCACCTAATAACAGAATGTTATCAAAAGCAAGTTTATTCATCATGCCATATGGTATAAGTCCTCCTTGCTGATCTATCTTATGTTTAAAATCTAAATTAAGCTGTTTAAGAAAAATCTGAAAATTTTTTATGATATTTTGAGAACTAGCCATACCGATTCGGAAAATATTATTCCCTTCTGGAACAATCCAGCCAAACAATTCTTTCCATCTAGGATCAAAATACATGGCTGCTTCATTTTCTACTAGATTTGAATTTATTCGGATTTGCACAGCGGGTATGATTGTATTTTTTATACCCAAAGATTTAGCAACGGTAGAAAGTGGTCCATCACATCCTATTAATAACTTTGATTCAAGAATTCTCTTCGACGTTTCTATCAATAATCGCTTTTGGGTTCCCTTTCTAATACGTTTAAAAGACTTGTATTTTTCTCCTAGTGAAAACTCAATATTTTCATTATTTCTTACCTTTTCATAGAAGAAAAGATCTAAGGCTGTTCTATCAATGATATATGGTTCTTCATTTCCAGATAATTTTATAAATTTCCCCCCAGGAGCAACTATCTTTGCTATTTTCACACGATTCAATACAATTTCTTTGGGTAAGTCAATTAATGTATTCAATTTCTGAGAGACTATTCCTGCACACTGAAGCGGAAGACCTACTTCTTTATGTTCTTCAATGACAACTATTTTTAAACTTGTATTTGATAATAAATTACATAAATAATTTCCAGCAATACTTGCTCCAATGATGCAAACATCAAATTTTTCAATATTTCTTTCCATTATGAGATTTTATGTTAATAATACATTAGAATTTTTAGGAAAAAACAATTTTGAGGAATATAATCAAATATAATCAAAGACAATTCATAAAGAATAATATTTCTTATAATATACTAACTCGTCTTCAGGAATTTCTCTATAGCCTAATGAAATCATTTCGCCGTAAACAACAGCTAAAATAATTCCGTTAAAAACAGGAATATCATCTATAGATAAATCTGTTCTAGAAGCAAATAA
>JBHLOJ010000189.1:0-3757 GCA_048940605.1 Promethearchaeota archaeon | reverse complement strand
CAGAAGAATTGTGGATGAAAATTGTTGCCGGAGAAGTTAGTGGACAAAAAGCTTTCATGGATGGATCGTATACAATCAAAGGAGATATGAATCTTCTCCTAAATCTCAATAAACTATTTACCAATTAGACTTTAAGAAATTTTATTAATTAATCTCTTTAATTAATTTTCTTATCTCTTCAGATCCTCTTTCATTTCAGGATCAGTATATATTGGGAGATAACATTGTTTAGAAAAGATTAATATAGGTAGTAAAGATTTTTTAAAAAAAAAGCAAAATGTGAAAAAAATGCCAAAATTATCAGATCCGATTACAATTCGGAATATGGAAGTAAAAAATCGCGTTGGTTTCCCTCCAATGATGTCAAGTTCTTCAGACGGTCAAGGTAGACCAACAGAGGGTAACATTCTTGTATATGAACAAAAAGCTAAAGGGGGAACTGGAATACTAACATATGAGGCAACAACTATTGATCCTCAAGCACCTATTGGAGGTACACAACCGAATATCGGAAGAAAGGAAAATATTCCCGCATTTCAACAATTAACTAATCGTATTCATAAATATGGCGCAAAAATTGGAGTTCAGATCGTACATGGCGGAATTCTTGGTTTTATGGGCGTACCATGGGGATTTAAGAGAATTTTTGCTCCATCCAGAGTGGATGAAGCAACTGCAGCTTCTGCTTATCATGCGTTGTATCCTGATTGGCCTCAATATATAAAAGATAATGATATACAAATCGTGCCTTTAACTAAAGACATGATAATTATGATAGAAGATCAAATGGGTCAAGCAGCTGGGAATGCAATTCAAGCAGGATTCGATTATGTTGAAGTTCATAGTACACATGGAACATTATACCACGATTTTATCTCACCATTCTACAATCAACGCACTGATGAATATGGTGGATCTCTGGAAAACAAATTTCGTTTTGCTAAAGAGACAATTGAAAAAATGAGAAAAGCGATGGGTGATGAACCCCCAATCTTTTTTAGAATTTCGGGGGATAGCCTAACTAAAGAAGGTATCCAACTTGAGGATGCAAAAAAGAATGCTCAAATGTATGAAAAACTTGGGGTAGATTGTATAGATGTGAGTATGGGGATAAATGTAAGAACACCTCAAGGAATTACGCCTCCCTCTTATATTCCTCAAGGAGGATTTATACATCTAGCTGCTGCTGTTAAAGAGGTTGTCGATGTCCCGGTAATAGGTGTAGGAAGAATTACAAGTTTAAAAATGGCTGATGATTTTGTCCAACAAGGTAAAGCAGATATAATTTACTTAGGTAGACAATTAATTTGCGATCCTGATTCAGCCAATAAATATTTCAATGGTCAAATAGAAGATATTAAAACGTGTTTTGCTTGTATTGCTGCATGTGGTGCTGGAGTGTGTGTATATGATCCTTATACTGGACCTTTTCAAAAAGACATAGTACCTACTAATAATCCCAAAAAAATATTAATCTTAGGTGGAGGAATTGCTGGGATGGAAGCAGCTCGGATATGTGCAACTCGAGGTCACTCCGTCGAGCTCTATGAAAAATCAGATAAACTAGGAGGATTAATGCATACATTAACTGCCGAATATAAAAAAGAAGAATATATGAGTTTACCAAACTGGATCCACCATCAACTAAAAAAACTCAAGGTACCAATTCATTTGAATAAGAAATTAAGTAAGGAAGATATTGTTTCTCTCAACCCTGATGTGTTAGTATTCGCAATTGGTACTACAGCTACAGTTCCAGTGAAATATAAAGACAATGCAAATGTAATAACCCAAGATGAAGCAATTCTAAAGAGTAAACCATTTGGTAAAAATATAGTTATTTGGGGGCTTGACACTTACTGGCGTGGTGGAGTTGAAACCACAATCACTTTGATAGAACAAGGATATAATGTTAAGGCTCTAATTGGAAGTGAGGATGTTATGGGGAGATCCATCAGAGGTCTTTCTGGAAGGTATCTATGGATTTATGAATACTTCAAGGAGAAAAAATTACCGCTAATATATAACTCCAAATTGGAAGATGTAACTGAATCTGGAGTTAAATATATAGATAGTAAAGGAAATGAACAATTTATAGAAGCAGATAATCTGGTCTTCTGTGGATCACGGATTACTCGGAAAAAATCACTAGAAAAAGAATTTGAAGGTACTATTCCAAAAGTGGTGTTCATTGGTGATTGTAATCAACCCAGAGACATCCGAGAAGCAATGAAAGATGCTCACGATTTTGCCCGAGAAATATAATTAATTTTTTTTCTCTTTTTTTCAAATAGGTCATTATTTATATTTATCCTATCAGTTTATTCAGCTTCCGATGAGACCAACGATCTCCTAGTAATTGGACGGTACCGGGTATGAGTGCAAAATAAGCACCTAAAATGATAAATATTATCGATATCACAATATACCAGATGAGCGCACTCCTTAGAAATGGTGTTTTATAATCCATTATACGAGAGATTTGAAATTTGGTAGATAATTTATAGTTTTAATTTAATTCCTCTAAAATGATATCATCTTCAGTAATAATTAACTTACATGGATTCTTTAATTTAGATATATATTTTTTTAGGTTATTATTGAGTAGTTCTTTGATTTTTTTCGGATCTCTTGGATGTATATTAATATATATTACACGACTCTTTTTCTGAAGATTTTTATTTAACTTTAGGAAATCAGAATCCAAGGTGATAATAATAGCTTTTTCTTTTAAAGCAAGTTTTGCTACTTCTTCATTCTGAATGCCTAACATATCGAAATCGTGTAAGGTGAACACATCAAAACCTAATTCATGAATTAAATCTTTAATAGAGAGAGGTACATTCTCATCAAGAAGAAATATCAAGAGTTAAACCTCTTTACTAATAATAGCGTCAATGTCAACATTCGTAAGGTTTTTATTTGCATCCTTCCCTATATTAAGGATAGTTACAACAACATCCCGATTCAAATGGGGGTATTCCTTTAAAATTTCGGAAATAGAATAGTTCAATCCAATTAATTCAAAAATTAAAGCAACTGGAATTCTAGTTCCTTTAATGATAGGTTTACCTCCCAGAATTTCCGGATTACTTTCAATAATATCTGACATTTTCTATGATACTATATAGTTAAATAGATTTAAATATATATTGAAAGAGTGTCTTATAAACTTAAATACCAATAACATAATTCTTAATAAAAGATCATGAAGTCTACCTTTATCAAATCTTTTTGATTGATATTATAATCCATTAGACGATAACTTTTTGTCTAAATTATTTATCTAAAAATGACAAACAAATATAAAACCGACGCAAACTTATGAAAATAAATAAGAAGAGTTATTAAAATGACAGGACAAGAACCAGATCGTTTTTTTTATAACGATGAGAAATTCGAACTTGTAGGAATCAAGGGTAAAGGATTACTCTTACCAAGTGATATTGGAATAGAAACATATATGAGTGCCACTAGTTGTCGGAGAGGATATATAATGAGGTATAAAATCGTCGAAAACCAATTGGTTTTGGATGGTTTTTGGTTTAATTCAATATCTGACGATCTCCCCGAAATTAATGGTAATAAACCCGTTAATTTGTCAGAAGAAACGGCAGAGGAGGGAGATTATTTTCATGATATGTTTAAATTCGAATATAGAAATTTACAGAAACAATTATCTTTTAAGGGCAGTATCATATTAGCAAAAGATTTAATAAGATCAAAATATGTTCACATGGGATTTCAAAGCTCGACA
>JBHLOJ010000083.1:0-16000 GCA_048940605.1 Promethearchaeota archaeon | reverse complement strand
GACTCGAAATATGCTATCTGGGATCTTGGGGGGCAGGAAGCTTATCATGAGCAATATTTTAAAGATATCGAAAATATATTAAGGGGGACTAAAAAAATTATATATGTTTTCGATGTTCAGGATGCAAAACGATATAATCTCGCTATTAATTACCTAGAAAAAGTAATGGATGCAATTACGAAACTGAATAATATCGATTTTTCTATTTTTCTTCATAAATATGATCCCGACTTAGAATTTAATAAAGAATTAAATGAACTTATCATTGATGGATTGATTAATAAGATAAAAGGAATTATTCCCCCAAATCTAGATTATTCATTACATAAAACATCAATATATGCAACATTTGAAAAATCTACAATCACTTAATTAATTTTTAAAAAATATTAAATCTATTTTTAAATTAAGTGCACATTTTAGATTTTTATACAAAAAGATATTTTAAAATGTTGGATGAAAATAATAATAATAAGACCTCGCTTAAGGTAAGCCCAGAAATAATTGAGATTATAATCTTTATAATAGCGTTATTTTTTACATACCTTTCAAGTTTTTATAAATATCTGTTATTCCATAGTATTGCTGAAATATTTAGTATCGTAATAGCAGGCGGAGTGTTTTTTGTAGGTTGGAACTCACGTAGATACATGGAAAATTCCTTCTTCTTGGTTCTAGGAGTATCATCTCTTTTTATAGCTACTATCGACTTAATTCACACCCTCGCTTACACCGGGATGTATATTTTTGAAGGATATACTTCAAATCTTCCAACTTCCTTATGGATAGCAGCAAGATATCTTCAAGTGAGTTCATGTCTAATAGCTTCACTCTCAATCAAGAAAAATGTAAGACCAATTTTTCTTATCGTCTCTTACATGGGAATTACTATAATATTAATAGTTCTTATTTTTGCTAATTTATTTCCAATCTGTTACACTGATAGGTTAACTCCTTTTAAAATAGTGAGTGAATACATCATTATTTTCATATCCATCATTTGCCTTTTTATTATTTTCAAAAATAAAATTGAGTTTGATAAGAGAGTCTTATATTTAATTTATAGTTCAATTATTGCGACAATTATATCTGAATTAACATTCACCTTCTATATTGGAGTTTATGATTTTTCTAACCTTGTTGGACACATCTTTAAAATAATCGCATTTTACCTTTTATACAAAGCTATTATTCAGATTGGAATAAGAGAACCTTTCGATTTATTATTTAGAAAAATCAGAAGAAGTGAATTAGAGTTAAAAAATATTATAACCCATTCGGGAGCAAGTATTACTATGTTAGATGAGAATGGGAAGTACTTATTAGTAAATGATAAAGCAGCAAATGAATTAGGTGGGAAACCAGAAGATTTTATTGGAAAAACACTTTTTGATACCTTCTCTAATGAATTAGCTGAAGAATATTTGAATAGTAACCGTGAATTAATTCAAAAAGGAGTAAATCGCGCATATCAACGGACATTTGATTTACCTACTGGTAGAAAGACTTATTGGATTGTTGATCAACCATTAAGAGATATAGATGGAAAATTTTCTTATCTTCTCAGTATTGCTACCGATATAACAGAACGTAGAAAGGCAGAAGAAAGATTGTCGCAATTAGTTTCAACAGTCTCTCATGAATTAAGAACCCCAATTACCGTTTTATTGATGTCAATAGATTATCTTACAAAAAGTAAAGGAAATATTGAAAAAGATTTAGAAGAAAAATTAATGGATGGAATCACAAGAAATATCCATTTATTAAACGAGTTAGCAGAAGATATTTTACTGATTTTAAGGATTGATGAAAATAAGTTAAAACTGGAATGGGTAGAATATAGCCCATTAAAGATAATCAATGAGATTTTATATCTATTAGAACCTATAGGAAAGGAAAAAAATATCTATTTTGAGATCGATATTGATGAAAGTCTTCATCTAAAAGGCGACTCAAAAAGAGTTGATCAAATTTTTAGAATTATTATTGATAATTCCATTAAATATTCAAAGGAAAATTCAAAAATAGAAATTCAAGCAAGTGGAAATTACCAAGGTAAATATAATCCGAACGAAGCTGCAGGGATTCTCTTTCAGTTTAAAGATTATGGAAGGGGTATCCCAGAAAAGGATATCCCTTACATTTTCGAACGATTTTTCCGTTCTAGTAACGTTAAAGAAATTTCTGGAACAGGTTTAGGATTAGCTATAGCAAAAAATTTAATTGAAGCTCATGAAGGGGAAATTTTTCTGGAGACTGAATTAGAGAAAGGAACAACATTTTATGTATTTTTGCCTCGAATTGAATGAATTCAAAAACTTTTAAATATTAATTGATTTAAATATCTACTTAGTAATCTAATGAGAAAACTCTTAATGCCAGATTCAAAACCTCTTCTCCTAGTCGTTGACGACAATCAAGATATCCTATTTAACCTGAAAATTTTATTGGAAGAAATGGATTATGATGTTGTAACAGCCATTAATGGAGAGCAAGCACTTAAAATTCTCTTGACTCTTAGTGTCACTCCTGAAGTGATAATAAGCGACATTATGATGCCAAATATGAACGGCTATGAATTTTTTTCTGCTGTTTCTACTCATTCTCAATGGAATCGAATACCTTTTTTATTTCTAACAGCAAAATCTACTCCCGAAGATATTCGATTAGGTAAGATGCTAGGGGTTGATGATTATATCACCAAACCCTTTAATAAAGAAGATCTATTAGCCTCAATATCTGGAAAGATAGCTCGAAATCGTAAATCAAATTTACTTGATGATAAAATTAAAGAATTACTTGATTCTTTTCAAATAGAACTGCAAACATCTATTTCTGAGGATGAAAAATTACCTTTTTGTTTATTGGTTGTATTTTGGGATGATATTGAAGGTCCAGTTTTAAAGAAAAGTCATCCTCCTGAAAAATCATGTCAGGTTTCAATTAGTATGATTGGTAACCAGTTATTCAATGCAGCAACATCTATTTATGGCTATGATAAAATCACTAAAGCTGAAGGAGTACTACTCAATATTGAAAATATTGAAAAGAAAGGATATATATTTTTTGATGCCTATCCAGATAAAAATGAAAGATTTGGAGAAAAGCAATATATGCTGTCGGTAATTGCTCCCAATATAACTTATTTCGATTCCCTAAAAATAAGAGAAGTATTCAAAGAAATCTCTGAAAAAATAAAATTAAACCAAGTTTGGGAAATTGAATCATATTGGGAAAAAATTTTAGAAATATTATCAACAGGTTCGTTATTACTGAAACCTCAATAGGAATATTTCATTCTTCGATTATTCTAGATACTTTATAAATTAAAAAAAAAATTGGTTTTCATTTTTGTCTCTAACTGAGAAATGCTTTTTTTTTGATAAGTTATAGAGAGAACTTTTATATCCACTATTTTGGATGGATCTAATAAGAAACTAAAACATAATAAAAAAACTCTGAGTGAAATACATGACAGAAGTTAAAGAGGAGGATAAGTTTTTAACCTCACCAGAAGTATGTTCTTGGGCCGATGATGAAACTACATCATATAAAATCGAAATACAGCTTCCTGGAGTAGAGAAAGACACTATTAAACTTAAAATGCACGATGATAGTTTCTTTATAAAAGGAGAAACTGAAGATACAATTTATATTGGAACCTATGCCATTTGTTGTCCAGTGAAACCAGAAGAAGCTAAAGCAACGTATAAAGAAGGGCTTCTAAAGATTGAAGTCCCTTTTAAAGAGCCCGAGTATCATAGTATAGAAATAAATATTGAATAAACTCTTTTTTATTTTCATATTTTTTATTTTGTTATATCTATAGTCAGATCCTCCAGTTCTTCAGGAGCTTTTGTTAATTTTTGATATCCATCTTCAGTAATTAGTACTGTATCAGAATGTCTAAATCCTCCATTTCCGGGTATATATATTCCTGGTTCTATGCTAACTAACATACCTGGTTCAAGCGCTCTATCATATCCTTCAGCTATGTATGGGGCTTCATGACCTGTAATTCCTAATCCATGCCCTGTACGATGTAGAATGTTCCCACTATAACCACTTTCCTTGATAAACTTCTGAACCTCCCTGTCTATTTCACTCATAATTTTTCCAGGTTTTAGTAATTCATATGCTAGGGATCTTGCCTTTATCATGGTATTAAAGGGTTTTACAGCTTTTTCTGGAACACTTCCTAAGAAAAAAGAACGCTCTATTTCCACACCATATCCATCAACTTGAGCAGATACTATTGATACATGAGGGCCCCCCATTTCCATTTCTGCAAAAATATGGGGTATTAAATGAGGATCATGAGAGATTGATGGTGGCCAAACTGCTGCTGTAGAATCGGTTACTCGAAAATTTGCGTTGGGTATATCTTGAACAACTTTATTAGTCATTGCTCTTGTTGCTTCATTATATAAAGCGAACTCGAGTACTTTTGGTCTACATTTTTTAAGAATTACTTTATGTCCTTTATTAACGACTTTACACGCATGAATATTTCTTCCAATTTCATAATCAGTTTTAATTATTCTAACTTCTTCGATGATATCTATTACAGATTTCTTTCCCGGAGTTTTATTCGCAATTCCCATTGGCATTACAGACTCTATTCCTACTTTAGAATCATTTGATATTAATTTTTGGTAATGATCAAACCAATTCTCACCACTTTTGGCAGGAAATTCATAATATACGGCAACTTCAATTGGACATCTTGCTCTTTGCTCAAAATGACCCCTTTCTAATGTTGGAATTAGCATCTTAGGGATCCCCTCCTTAGGAATTACTAAAATAAAAGGGCGTTCATGAACATAAAATGCAAAGTTAGTCAAATAATAGATATTTACTGGATCAAATGAAACATAAAAATCCAAATTATTCTGCTTCATCAATACCCGTACTTTTTTAAGTCTATTAGATAACTCCTCCTTTGAGGGTGGATCTACAATTGGTTTTTTTTTATTTATCATTCATTATCACTCTATTTAGGGATTATAATCTTATTTTTATAAAGATTTATAATTCTTAACCTTAAGAGATGGATTATTTTCTTAATATTCAATATTCATTTCCTTCACATAATCAAAAGCAGAATAAGCAGCAACTACTCCTTCAGATACACCTGTAATCGCTTGTTTAAATGGAGCATCAGCAACATCTCCTGCGGCGAAAATTCCCGGAATATTTGTTTCCGACTTACGATTTATAATAATTTCACCCTTTTTATTAGTTTCTACTCCAATCCGTTTAGCTAAATCTGAGTTTGGAATAGAACCAATTTCTATAAAAACACCATCTACTTCAAATTCTTTACCGTTGTCAAAAACAACGGATGTAACTTTTGTATCTCCTTTGATCTCAACAATATTAGTTTCATAAATAATTTCAATTTTATCATTGTCATAGACTCTCTGCTTGTTTATCGGTTCTGCTCGTATTTCTTTACCACGGTAGATAATATATACTTTTTTTACATTTTGAGCTAAAAATAAAGCCTCCTTGGCTGCAGAATCACTCCCTCCTATAACGCAAACAACCTTATCTACATAAAACGGGCCATCGCATGTTGCACAATAAGAAACACCCTTTCCAGCATAATCTTCTTCTCCAGGAACTCCGAGTTTTTTCCTTTCTGAACCCGTTGCTATACAAATTGAATAAGCTTTAAATTTTTGGAAAAAAGAATGAAGTTCAAAATGATCATCAACTTTTTCTATGCTTCCTATCTCATCTGAAATATAAGGGATATTAAGTGAATTCATATGCTCTTTGAACATCTCCATAAGTCCTTGACCACTAATAGAAGTAACACCCGGATAATTTTCAACTACGTGTGTTGTGGTAATTAAACCACCAAAAGTTTTACCAATAATCAGTACATCCATCGCGAATCTAGCTGCATAAATAGCACAACCTATAGCCGTAGGACCTCCTCCTAAAACAATGAGATCATAGGTTTTTTCTAAATCTATGCTTTCCATATCAATATTGAACACGAATATTACCTCCAATCAAGGCTCTCATTATTTCAGGAGCACCAACCATTCCAACTAACGTTTTTTGGTCATTAATAATGGTATAAGGAACACCTGCCGCATCATAATATTGACCTATATCAGGATTTGCCATTATATCAATTATGACAGATCTAATCTTTCCATTGGACGCAATTGCAAAACTATTTACAATTTGCGCCACTTGGGGACAATATGGGCAAGTTTCTGTTATCATAACCTTTATTGTTGACGGTTGTATCCTATTTAAATTCTGTTTTATCGTTGTTTCATAATAATTGGGTGCTCCAGCAAATGTAAACAGAGTTTGAACAAATGGTTGTATTTCACCTCCCTGTGGGGCTGCTAAGTAGCGAATTATTTCTCTTCCTTGGTCATCGATAAATAAGATTGTGGGAACTCGTGAAATATCATACTTACGTGCAAAATCAGGATTTTCATCAATACACCTTTCCTCAATTGTTAACATCCCATTTGAATTCTCTTCATAGATTCTTAATAAAGCCATGAACTGCCCACAATCCATACATTCTCTTATTTGACTACTACTTGGTTGCTTCTCTTTACATGTGAAAACCCATATTTTTACTGGTTTTGTGAGCTTAGCCATTTCTCTTTTTATTATTTCTTTATATCTATTATCTTGAGACATTTTTTAATTTCACCTCACACTTTTTAGGCATACATCCCTCCAAAATCTCGATTTTTCGTACCAACTAGTTTATCTAGCAAATCTTGAGGTGTAAACATGCCATGTATGACATCTTTTTCATTTATGACTGTCATAGGGACACCTTGAACTTGGTATTGTGCTCCGATGTCTGGATTCAAATTAACGTCAATTACTTCTGACGAAATTTTCCCTTTAGTGACAATTGAAAATAAGGTCAGGACTGGCACAGTCTGAGGACAATATGGACAAGTTGGAGTTATAAAAATTTTCATATTTGCCTCTTTTATTTTTTTAAGATGAGTGATAATTTGATCGGCATAATAAGGTCTTACTCCTGAAAAATATTGGATGCTATTAAGAAAGGGTACAAATTCAGATCCTGTAGGAAACGCAAGATATCGAATTATTTCCTTATCTTCTTCATCCACAAACAAAATTGTGGGAATCTTTTTCACATTATATTTCTCAGCTTCTTCTAGATGTTCTTCAGTCGATATCTCTTCTATTTTTAATTTCCCATTGGAGTACTCTTTAAGTAATTTCAATAAATCATATGTTCCTTCACAAGCCATACACTTTCTAACCTTACTTCCATCTTCTTGAGTTTTGAAATCGGTAAACAATTTCAAAGTAACCATATTTTTTAATTTTGCCATCTCTCTTTTAATATTATTTATTTCATTTTCTGAGAACATTCAAAAATCACCATCTTAATTCCTTCTAATATGAATATCTAATTTAAAACTTAAAATAATTTTTCATTTAAATTATAAAATGAAATAAATTTGAGTTATATATTAATAAAATCGTATAGATTAATACTAATAATTCAAAAGACAAATTTAGTTAGTTGATTTTTTAGATTATCAAATAATCTAGTGTAATTTATTTTTTAAAACCTCTAAGCTTAATATGCTAGTTTTATTGGTAAAACATAAAAAAAAAAGTATTCATAATGGCAGAAAAAAAAGTAGGTCATGCTCAACACTTAAAAGCAGTTAACCACCCGATTCGGAGGGAAATGCTAAGGCTGGTTTTTGAGACTGAAAGCATTCAAGAAAACGAGTTACTTCAAAAATTAAAAGAAGATAATATTCTAGATGATAAGAATCTCTTCTTTTACCACATGGATTTTTTACTTCAAGCTTTATGTGTTGAAAAAATAGAACAAGAAGGGACTACTCAATATAAAATCCTTCCCGGAGGAAAAGTTATTGAGAATTTCTAAAAGTTATAAAAATTCTTATATTTTTAATTCTAAGCTGTTTTTTGATCTTGATATTATTTATATCAACATTAAAATTAAAAATGAAAATTTGTCCCTTTTTAGGTATTAAAAACTATTTTTCATCTTTATTATTTTTTTTTTTGAAAATAGAGTATAAAGTTAAAACTTCAAATTTCGATTAAGATATATTTTTAAACCATTGGTCTATCATATTTTTAGAATAAGAATTATCAGATAAGTCTTAGATATCATAAGGCATCAGTCTCATAGCTTAAATTTAAAATATCAGTTATTAGTGGATATTAAAGTGTCATTAGAAAGTAGATTGAATTTTGAAAAGGTCATATCATCAATTTCTTCTAGATTTGTCGGAAATATTAATCTTGATGAAGCTATTGATTTATCTTTTCAAGAATTAGGCCAATTATCGCAAGCTAATCGAGTTTCCCTTTTTCTATTTAATGGTGATAAAGATATCATCGAAAATACTCATGAATGGTGCGCTGATGGAACTACTTCTCAAATAAAAAATTTACAGAGGGTTGATGCTAATAATATCTCTTGGTGGAAAGAACAAGTTGAAAGAATAAGTTTTGTTAATATAAGAGATGTTTCTTCCTTACCAGAGAACGCTAAATTGGTAAAACAATTTTTACAAATTCAGGATATTAAATCATTTCTAGCTTTTCCTATTTTTGTAAAAACAAATATTGTGGGATATGTATGCTTTAGTAGAACTATGGAGAAAACTCAATGGAAAGGAAAAGATTTTGCAATTTTGCGTATCTTTTCACAAATCCTTGGTGATGCAATTGAACGATTAAAGGCAGAAACAGAATTAAGAGAAAGTAAGGAACTATTAAGGGCTACGTTTGAAGCAACAGCTGATGGGATATTGGCAATAAATGATGATGATATAATAACCAACATCAATGCCCGATTCATCTATATGTGGAGAGTTCCAGATGATATTGCTAAACAGACGGATTTCAAAAAGTTATTAGAATATATCGTTGATCAGTTAAAAGAACCCTCAAAGCTTTTATTAAAAATGTATAACCTTAGGAAAACATCAGAAGACGCTTACGATATGATTTTTTTTAAGGATGGGAGAATTTTTGAACAATACTCTTGTCCATTATTTCATGATGGGATAAATGTAGGGCGAGTATGGAGTTTTAAAGATATAACCGAACATCAACATGCTGAGCAAGAATTGAGAAAATCTGAAAAGCAATATCGAGAAGCCTATGAACGTGCTGAATTCTATAAGGATATTTTTACTCATGATATTAATAATATTTTCCACAATATTCAATCTTCAGCAGAATTGATAACGATTCTAAGAGAAAAGAAAGAAAATTTAGACAAGCTTGATGATATTTTTCAAATTATAGATAATCAAATTAATCGGGGTGTAAAATTAATTGACAATGTACGAAAACTTTCTAAGCTTCAAGAAACAGAAATGGATTTAAAAGAAGTTAATGTTTATAAATCTTTGGATGAAGCAATAATTTTTGCTGAAAAGAGTTCTCAGGGAAAAAAAATCGATATTAAACTCAATAAAATTAGTGAAAATATCGTTGTATTGGCTAATGAATTTCTTTTAGATATATTTGAAAATATCCTCCATAATGCAGTCAAATATAACAGAAATGAAACTATAGAAATTCAAATTAATATTTCACATGAAGAATTCAATAAAAAGAACTACATTAAACTAGAATTCATAGATAACGGTATAGGAATATTTGATGAAAATAAGGAATCTATTTTTCAAAGAGGTCAAATTAAAGATAAAAAAGCAAGAGGAATGGGTATTGGCTTATCTCTTGTGAAAAAAATTATCGAGAGTTACAATGGGAAAATTTGGGTTGAAAATCGTATTAAAAATAATTATGAACAAGGTAGTAATTTTGTTATATTGATTCCAGAACTAAAATAAAAATACTTACAATAAAAGCTCAAATAAATCTTTAGCTTTTGGTTTAATTTTACATAATTTACTGAACCTGCGTAAGATCCACCAACATGAGGGGCAATATGTGGTAGCATAATCAATATCTTCTCTATTAAAATCTGACATTCTTTTACGAGCAATACTTTCAATTACATCGGTTCGTCCCATCCAACCTGTTCCTCCTCCACAACACCAATGAGGAACATCAATAACATCATATCCACTCTTTTGGAGAGCTTTTTCAACTAACTTATCCACACCTTCCTTCCCTCTATTCATTAATTGACATAAATGTTGAACCCCAACCTTTCCCGCTTTTTTTGATTTAGAAGGTTTAATATATTCCGAGATATAACTAAATTCAATATCATTTGTCAAAGTAGGTTTCAAATAAGTATTGAAAAGATAATAGCATGCTGGGCACAAACAAATTACTTTACTGAACTTTTTGAAAATCTCTGCGTTTTCACTAATGCAAATTTCAAATTCTGATTTCAAACCACTTGCTAGTAGATGCCATCCACAACATATTTCAGTTTCTAAAATTGTGAAATCGACATTTTGATTCAATAAGAATTGGAGTGCATGTTCTGTATATTTTGGAATCCTTATTGTAGAAAGGCATCCCATAAAGAAAAGAGTATCTGATTCGCGGAGAATTCCTTTTGGACGTTTTATTCTCATCTTATTTGTCGGATATGGTGTTCTGAATTTATTAAAATATTCGTGCATTTCATTCATTTCATCAAAAGTATTACCATCTTCAAGAAACTTTTGTTTTAGAAGAAATCTTTCAGATTCTGTTTCACATTCTCCGCAATGAACACAATTAAAGAGTTTGTCATAATCGTTTTGCGAAAATTCAGTATGTTCTATTTTATTTATAAGCTTTCTGATCTCATCATCGCTTAGGAAATTTTCAGGATCAACCTCATCTGTAGGATAATTTTTTCTACCTTTTATTCGCTCCTTCATAATGCTTGCTTAACTCATAAAATTGAGATCTTTTATAATAAATTTGTTTCAGAATTAAAATAAATCTTTAGTTCAAATTGAATCTAATAGCATTCAATATACAGGGAAAATAAAAATAAAAATGATTAATTTAATTCTATTCTTCTTTTTTTAGTTTAACATCTGTTCTTTGAACACCAACCTCTCGATTCGATGGTATTGGTGTTCCACAGTTATCTTTTTTAGCTTCATTTTCTTTAAAAGCTTTATCGAGTTCCCTCTCTAACTCCTCATCAGTCATTTCATTATCTGCCATATTAAACAAAGAGGAAGTGTACTATTTAAAAATTTAGTTTATGAAATATTGATATTCTAGTTCTAAAATCTAAAGAAAAAAAGAAGTGACATAACGTAATTTATTACTTATTATCATTAATATACTCCATGACCGCATTTTCTTTATCAACTGGTCGTCTTTCTGGGACTGCGATAAAATCGACATTTTTCTCATAGAAATCAGAGTTTAAATATAGATTACAATAGCATGCTCCATATTCTTGTATGTCTGGAGGGGCATAATCACATGGACATATAAGGTCTCGATCTAAATCCCTCTTACCACTCGCAAGTCGGCATGGACATGATTGATACCCATATGATTTCTTGTTGTCAACTAATCCATCTATTAAATCATTAAAAGTTTTTTGATCTTTATTTAAAATCCAAGAATTTTTTTCTGCCACTTGCTTCACATACTCTTTCATTCCATCTTTAGTTTCCATATCCACTATAATTCCCTCATTTCTCTAGTAATTCTTCATATTTATTTGGATTATATCCAATTACAAACCCTTTTTCACAAACAAGAAACGGATAAGATATTCTCTCTTGGTATGTGTTTTTTAAATGGTTAAGAATTTTCGATTTATCTTGGGGTTCGATTTTATCAACATCAACATATCTATATGTCATATTGCGATCATTTAAGAAAGTTTTACACTTTTTGCACCACATACAGGTTGATAGAGTGAAAATTAGGATGTTATCATTTGTTCCTTTTTCTCCGTCGACTTTTTTGGCTATTTTCTCAATTAATTCTTCTACTGACATTTTCATGAACCTTAATCTTTAAAAAAGTCATAACTAATAATAACCCATTGTTAATAAATTAGAAATTTTTTCATATATTTTCTTGAGATACATTGCAATCCCTGCGTTTCTTATTAGAACTCATAGATGAAAATTTTATAAACTTATTCTTTATCTTTTAATTATGACTGAAGCAAATATTCCTATTATTATAACAAAAGAAGATTGTCATAGGTGTCATGAACTCAAAGCGTGGTTGAAAGAGAATGATGTCAAATATATTGAAAGAGACATTGATGATGAGGAGTTTGTTCATGAATTATTACAGGATAAAAATTTTCTGGGGACATTCTGTGATGCAGATGGATGTATTGTGAACACTCCAGCTGTTCTACATAAGGGAAAATATTGGTTTAAAGAATTATGGGGCATAAATGGCCTCAGAATAAAACCAGCGAAGAAATTGTTTGGGGTTAAGTAATTTTTTTTCTTTTTACTTTACATATTTTTCTTTAGTTCAGCTAATCTTTTTATAACTTTTCTAATTGCTCTTAATCCTTCCTCATCATTTTCGATACCTTCCTTTCCTAAATCTCTAGACCATAAACTTGCTCCCAAATTTGCTCCAAATGCACCTCCTGAAACAGGATGGATGTGATTCTGTTGAAAAAAATCTAAAATACTACGAATAGCGATTTCCTGACCTCCAGATCTATCGCCACCTACAGCTAAGGCGATCCCAATTTTATCTTTGAATATGTTAATATTCTTTGCCACCAAAGCACGGTTTCGATCCATGACTGTTTTTAGTTGTCCTGAAAGGTTCCCTTGAAATACGGGAGTACCGAACAGTAAAAATTTTGCTTGTTCTAATTTAGGATAAAGTTCTTCCATATCATCTTTATTTACACAACCTTTTTTCTCCCGTATACAATAATCGCAATGAATGCAGAATTTTATTTCTTTATTTTTAACTGTCCAATATTCTGTTTCAAATCCAAATTTTTCATTAGCATACTTTAAGGCGTACTGAACGGCGTATTCTGTCCCTTGTCTTCTTGGACTTCCGCATATCCCCAAAAGAAGATTCTTATTTTCGACCATGATAATGTAACTTACTTGGTTTTATTAATAATTAATCATTAAGGTATAAAAAAAAGTTTTAAGATCTAAATCATTAATATTTAAGATGGATTCAAGCAAACCTAGTTTAGCGAGAATAAAGATTAAGTTTCCAGAACAGCTATGGATTTCTGAACTCTTTAGAAACTTCCCTGATATTAAAATGGAAATCTCGAATTTCCTTCCTTATGATCTTGAAAAATCTATTGGAAATTCTGCGATTGAAATTCTGCATTATAACATAGATTCAATTATTGAAGCTATTAAAACACACTCCTCTGTTATAGATTTCGGTATTTTAGAACAGGAGGAAAATAGAGTGAAATTTAATGTAAAGACAAAAGATCCTTATTTATTATACGCAGTAATAAAGTGTGGCGTTCTTATTGACTTTCCTGTGAGAGTTGAAGATGGATATGCGTATTGGAGATTGGTGTCAAGTAGAGAACGGATTGATCAACTATTAACTCTCTTTGAACAAAAAAATATTGATTTTGAGCTATTGAGAATTGGAAAATCACCATATAGTTTAGAAGATGATAAAAACAAATTAACATTGGATGAATTAAATATACTTGATAAAGCAATATCCTTAGGTTTTTTCGAAATTCCACGAAAAATTTCATTAGAAGAATTGGCTAATCAAATGGGGAAATCTAAGTCAGCATTATCAGTAATGCTGAGAAAAATCATTAAGAAAAAAGTATTACTTAAAAAATAATAAAATAAAAAGTATAAAAAAAAATTATACCCATTCTTCTTTTAAAATTTCTCCTTGTATTCCTACAACTATGTATTTTATAGGTACTTTGCGACTTGCTCGCTTCGCACCTTCTTGAGCTAAAGCTAGTAGCCCTGAACAACAAGGGACCTCCATGATAGCTACGGTAAGAGTGTTTATTTTAGCATCGTCAATCAAAGATTTAATCTTTTCAATGTAAATTTCTTTTCCTTGATCAAGTTTAGGACATGCAATCGCAATCGATTTTTGCTTTAAGAAATCTCTATGAAAATCACCATAGGAAAAACCAACGCAATCAGCTGAAAGTAATACATCTGCACCTTGGTAATATGGAGCTCTTGGATTGATTAGATGCATTTGGACCGGCCATTGTCGTAAAGCGGAAGGAATTTTCCCTTTTACTTCTGATTTTGCCTCAGGTTCATTAAAAACCAAAGTTTGAGCTGAAGGACATCCACATTGTTGGGCATGATCAGTAATAATCTGTCTAACTTGTTCCGTTTCAATTGATTCTTTTCGATTCAACGATTCCAGTCTCTTTTCAACTGCCGCTTCATCAAATTCTAATGCTTCTCTTTCAATTATTTCAAGAGCGCCTTCAGGGCATTCTCCTATACAAGCACCCAAACCATCGCAAAATATATCATTAACAACCTTTGCCTTTCCATCTACTACTTCTAAAGCAGACTCAGCGCACGCAACGACACAATTGCCACATCCAGTGCATAAATCTTCATCTATTCTAATAATTTTTCTATTAATTTTTTTTAATTGTTCTACTTCAGTCATAGTTAAATCAAATTTAATTGATTTTATAATTTTGATTTCGAACATGTTCTTTAATCTTTAACTCCCTCAAAAATTTAGAAATCATAATAAAAACCTTAAAATAAGATGATTTAACTAATTACTCTATGAAAATTGTGATAATAGGAAACAATGTTGCCGGTACTTTTACCGCTCAAAATATAAGACTTCTGAATGAAGAGGCTGAAATCGAGATATTTACACAAGAGAAATACCCCTATTATACTAGAGTTAGATTACCTGAATTAATCTCAGAAAAAGTTAGTATCGATGACTTGATTGTATTTAATGAAGATTGGTATAAAAGTAAGCGAATTAAATTAAATCTTAATAAAAGAGTAAGAAGAATTAATCCTAAAGCTAAAACCTTAGAAATTGAAGATACGGATAATATAATTTCGTATGATAAACTCGTTCTAGCTTTAGGAAGTACTCCAAATATTCCTCCTATTAAAAATGCTGTAAAATTTAGGGATGAAAATAAAGGTTTATTCACATTACGAAGTATTGATGATTGTTTGGAGATAAAAGAATATATTAGAAAGGAAAAAGCCAAGAACGCTATCGTGATCGGGGGTGGACTACTTGGTTTAGAATTAGCAAATCAGATTAATAATAGCGGTTTGGATACAACAGTCGTCGAATTTTTCCCACGATTATTACCGAGGCAGTTAGATATGGAATGTGGTACTATGCTAAAAGAAGAAATCGAAAATAAAGGGATAAAAGTTGTTTTAGATGCAGCCACAGAAGAAATACTAGGAAACGGATTAATAACAGGTATTAGATTAAAAGGAGGAGAGGTAATAGATGCTGATATTATATTAATTCAAGCGGGAATAAAACCTACAATTAATTTAGCTAAAGATGCAAATTTAGATACTAATAAGGGTATAGTTGTGAATGAATATCTAGAAACTAGTGAAAAAGACATATTTGCTGTAGGAGATTGCATTGAATATAATGATCAGATATGGGGTATTATACCCGCATGTATGGAACAATCAAAGATTGTAGCAGCATCCGTCTTGGGATTGAAGAAAGTAGGATATTTAGGAACGATACCTAAGAATACACTCAAAATTATAGGATTAGAATTAACCTCCATAGGAATGATTGATCCTTCAAAAAATACTTTAGAACAGGCACCCGGAGGATGGGATATATTAAGAAAAGCTGATAAAAAAAATTGCTGTTATCAAAAATTGGTCTTAAAAGACAATAAACTTAAAGGAGCTATATTATTTGGAGATACCAAAGCTGTATCCTACGTTAACAATAAAATGGAACAAGATGTAGATAAAAATGAACTAAGAAAACTGTTAGATCTGTATATTTACAAATGCCAGAACTGTGGAAAAGAATATGATGAAGCTGAAATGGATGTTCTTTTTAA
>JBHLOJ010000082.1:0-16099 GCA_048940605.1 Promethearchaeota archaeon | reverse complement strand
TTTTTAGTTAAATAACTAAGTGGTATTCATGCCTAAAATTTTGAATTATTCAATCGTCGGATTAGAGGATTATACTGTAAGCTTTAATGATTACTGTTCTTTATGCGAAATTCAACAGTTTTGCAAATGGGGTAAAGATGAGCCATTTTCTATTAATATAAGCTGTAGTGATTTAAATCGAGCAAAAGAAAAAGTAAAATTTGAACAACTTCAAAAGCTGCAAAAAACCGAGGATGTTTCAGTGACATATGAAGAATTAATCAAGAAAGTAAAAATAAATTTGCAGGGCATATTTGCAGAAATTTGGAAGAATAAAATTAAAGCCTTAAAAGAAGAAATTAGATGTTTAGACTCTCGAAAAATAGATTCGATGTTAGTTGCTCAACAGGGTCAAGATTGGTGGCAGGACTTCAACGTAACCATGAAAGTTATTAATAATGAATGTGAAAGAATATCTTAAGTATATTTTTCAAAATACAATTTAAAGCTTAATTAAATTTTAACTCA
Organism: Promethearchaeota archaeon; assembly: GCA_048940605.1. Taxonomy (GTDB): domain Archaea; phylum Asgardarchaeota; class Lokiarchaeia; order Sigyniarchaeales; family SOKP01; genus Loki-b32. The sequence continues at coordinate 15,592 of JBHLOJ010000082.1, read as the reverse complement.
GAAATAAAAAGTTCTGTGAATTCATAATTTATTGATCGAAATTGTCATTCCACCATCTAATATTATATTTTGTCCAGTAATATAATCAGAAGCGTGTGAAGCTAAAAATAATGCAACATCCGCGACTTGGCTGGCTTCTCCAATCCTGTCTATAGGAAGCTTAATATTTCTAAGTTTTATCCATTCCCTAATGAAATCTAGATCATTATTGTATATAGGTGTAAGAAAAATACCAGGACAAATTGCGTTAACAGTAATGTTACTTGGTCCTAATTCAAGGGCCCAAAGTTTTGTAAAAGCAATGAGTGCTGCCTTACTTACACTATACATACCTATAAAAGGATTTAAACCACATTCTGTACCCGCACAAGAGGTAATATTAATAATTTTTCCAGCTACAGGTGTAAATTTTTGTTTAGTCATTTTTCTATAAAAAGCTTTAGTTACATTCCATGCTCCCTTTACATTTACATCCATAACTCTGTCATAATCTATGCTCTTAGTTTTTAGAGTTGACGATCCTCCTCTTATTCCAGCATTATTTACCAGTAGGAACACATTTTCAAATTTTTGAAATACATTTTTTTTCATCGTATCAACCTGTTCCTCGTTAGAAATATCAGCTTCTGCTAATAAGATATCAACATTATATAAATTTAGAACCATATCGCGAGTTTCATTAATACCTTCCAAATTGATATCATTTAAAACTAAATTCGCACCTTGGCTCGCAAAAGTTAATGCCATTTCACGCCCAAATCCACTACCCGCACCTGTAATTAGGGCTACTTTTCCTTTTAAAAATTCTTTATTCATAATTTCATCTCATTTTATAATAAAATTTAAATATATAATACCCTTTATCCAAAAAGACCCATATTCTTTTTATATTGAGCTAAAAACCTCATTGGAGTTGGTGTTTCAAACGCAATTTCAACATCTATGACTGACGGCTTTTTTGAGTCTATTGCTCGTTGTATTGCATACTTTATATCTTCTGGCTTTTCTACTTTTTCTCCATAACAACCAAAACCTCTAGCTATTTCAGAATAATTAATTGGAGGAAAATCTACGTCGCAATATCTTTTCCCAAATGCTTTTTTTTGATTACTTTTTATCATTCCCCAAGCACAATTATTGGCAATGACGATAATTATTGGTAAATTTAACCTTACAGCTGTCTCTAATTCCTGAACATTAAATAAAAAACTTCCATCTCCAGTTAAACAAACCACTAGTTTCTCAGGTTTTGCTATTTTGACAGCTATGGAATACGGAATCCCAATACCAAGGTGTCCCATTGAGATAGGGAAGAATGTTGATCTAGGTGGTCGTGGTTTATGATTGATAAATTTATAGGAAAACACTACAATATCACCCCCATCAAGAACTACTTGTGCGTCATCAGGAATAAAATCAAACAATTCATATATAAGCCTTTCTGGTTTCATAGGATTTTTTTTAGAATCTAGTAATTTTAGATTTGAGGTTAATTGATTCTGCTTAATTTCTTGTAAATAATTATTCCATTCCGTCCATTCTGTTATTTTATTTTTTGGAAGATTTTCCTCCATTTCATGTAGCAATTGATTTAGTACAGCTTTACAATCGCCAATAATTCCTACTGTGATTGGCCTATTTTTACCCATTTCCTTTGGGTCAATGTCAATTTGAATAACTTTCTGATCTTGATTCCAGAGAGGTGGGGCACCATAAAATAATGAGTAATCCCATTTGCATCCAAATGAGATAACTACATCCGCTTCAGATGCTGCTGTACGATATGAAGCATTAATAAGATATGAATCTAGAAAGGTCTTTTTTTCGCTCCCAATTGACCCAATACCATTAATAGTGGTACCTGAAGGGATAATATAGGTTTCAGATAGAAGGATTAATTCATCTGAAGCTTCTGAAGCAATTACGCCCCCTCCAGCTATGATTAACGGTTTTTTTGCATTTTTTAAGATTTCAACTGCTAGTTTAATATCTTCTATTCCACCGTTGGGTCTATTAAAAGACATATATTTTTCAGGACTTAATACTTTCTTATTAACATCCTCTATAACATTTCTAACCAAAGCTGTTTCCCTAAATTCGATGTAAACAGGCCCTCTTCTTCCAGATAAAGCTATTCTTATTGCCTTTTGAAGAGCTTTGGGGATTTCGTTAGGTTCTTCTACTTGTATCTGTGCTTTTGTTATTGGTTTCATTAAAGCAATTTGATCAATTCCTCCTTGTAGGATCCCTGTATCTTCGAACATTCTACCTATCTGAGCACCAATAACTAATAAAGGAATGGAGTCAGCATTAGCAGTGGCTACAGCAGGGACGAGATGAGTTACTCCGGGTCCAACAGTCCCCAAGCAAACCCCAATTTCTCCAGTAGCTCTAGCCCAAGCATCAGCCATGTGTCCACCTGCTTGTTCATGTCTTACCATAACTGTATCGATCCCCTGTTCTCGACCCCAACGTTCTATTGCATCATAGATTTTTAATAATTCACCACCGACTATCCCAAATATTTTTGAAACACCCTCTTGTAAAAGGATTTTAACAGTTAAATCTCCACCATTTAAAATTTGATTACTCATAATTCCCAAAATTGCAAATTAAAAATAAATTTTATTACTGATAAAAGACCAGTAAGGATAAATTAATTTCCTATTTTACAGCTTCAGCAAATTTTAATTTGCTAATTGGTTTTTTTAAAGGAAATTCCCCATTAAGAATCATAGATTTCAACTGCTCAGCTAAAGTAATTGCTCCATTTCTATCTGATTGTCTTAAAACAATTGGCACATCCTTTCCTTCTAATTTAATGATTTTTAAGTCTAATTCAAAGGCTTCCGGACATAAATGAACACAGCTTCCACAATTAAAACAACGAGATCTATCAATTCCAATAATAATTTCATTTTTGATTATAAATGCGTTTGTTGGGCATTTATCAATAATATCACAATTATTACATTTTTTACAAACCTCAGGGTTAAACTTCATTCTGAAATTATTATCCCAAACATCTCCATATGTTATTTCTCCAACTTTTTCCCTGCCTACGAGACTTAATATGTTTAATTTAACATCTCTATCGGACTTTACAAGATTATCGAATATGTTTTCGTCTAATATCGGAATTGGAAGCGCTAAACTGCATATTGGTTCTAATCCATAAGAAGTTTTAAAAGCTCCCATAAATTCGGGTTTCATCCCAGCAAAAGGTGCTATTGTCATCATATTAGGTTTAGCAATATAATTTCGCGTACCAGGCCCCATAAGGTAACCTATGTTCCCATTAACTAGAATTGGCGAACCAACACCGAAAGATTGAAACTCTGGATCATTTTGAAAAGGATTTAAAGCACCACATCCAGAAAAAGTAATTTCTGAATTATTTGGACTAAATGGTAGGCAAGAAAAAATAGTGTTTACTTTGTATGTTTCACAATTAATCATTGCATTGTAGTTTTTAATAGCCTGTCTAGTACCCATTAATTTAGCGAATTGCATATCATCTATATTTATTATTATTTTCACAGTTTCACCTTCTGCACTCTTAGCAAAAATTTCAACTGCTTTTCCTTCAACTATCTCTCTAAATAAAGACCCCCCACAATAATCCTCTATTGTCTTACTTTGAGCAGTTCCATAAACAATTAAATCCACTATACCTAGGTATTCATTTGGACAAGGTCCTGGAAAACATAGTATCCCATTCATATATACTTCTGTAAACTTTCTCAAAGTTCTAGGTGGTGTTAATCGGAAGGAAAAAATTCCCATGATTCCACTCATGAGAGCCTTAGTAGCTGTGGTTATCACATCAACATCTTCAAACTTGACTTTTTCATCATTACCGATTCGATTTAATAATTCTTGAACTGTCAATACGACTGCAGTACCGCTATTAACCTTTTTTCTTACTTCTGAGAGCTTTCTTCTCTTAATCACAAAATTCCCCCCTTTTTTCGAAAAATCATCATGTTAAATATTCATTTATAATAAAATTTTTTTATTTTCACAAACCCTAAATTAATTATAATATAATGTAAAGTACTTTTTCGAGGTATAATACTTCTTGTCATATTTTGAATCAAGATTGCCTGTAGATATAAATAATATTGATGAAATTGAAGATAAAATAAAATTTTGTAAAGAATTAGGTATAAAAAATATAATTTTGGAACCTATTAATGAAATTTATAAGATTCCTTCAGATATTAGAGATAAAGTGGAAAAAACTATAAATATTAATATTTATTTTCGAATAAATTTAAAATTAAAAACTATTGAAGAATTTAGGAAAAAAATCATAAAGTTTAATAATTTTCAAGATGTTCTTTCAATAGAGTCCTTGAACAGGGATGTACAATTAAACTGTTCTAAAGATTCAAGAGTTGATATAATCTCTTTTTCTAACCCAGATATTATTAAAACACTTACGCCTGGAGTAATATCTTTAACTAAGCAGAATAACAGTTTTGTAGAATTTTCATTAGCACCAATTATGGTAAATAATAAAACTATTCAATCTAAAAATTTTAGAAATTTATATAGATTTACCCAATTAGCACTAAGATCAAAAGCAAATTACATATTCAGTGGAAATTTTATCAATTTATTTGATTACAGACATCCAAGGGCATTAATTAGCGTTTGTCATTCTCTTCTGGAAATACCAATAAGCACAGTAAAAAAGGCATATATCACAAATCCAAAAATGTTAATAGAAAAAACTAAAATTCGTTATAACAATAAATTAATATAAAAATGTAATTAATATATAAGGGAAAATATAATGACTATAAAAGAAAGGCAAAGATACATCATATTCAAAATAATAATGGAATCAGATATGTTTTTAGATCAAAATCTTATCCTGAAATCTATCTGGCAGTCAATTTGGCGGTATTTTGGAATGAAGGAAGCAAATAAAATAGGATTATGGTTAATTGTTCTAAATTTAACGGAGAAATATGCTATTATAAGATTCTCTCATGAAACTAAGGAGGTAATTATTACAGCTCTGACTCTTGTACAGGAGATTAATGGAAAAAGAGTAATTTTTTCTCCATTAAAGACTTCTGGTACTATTAAATCATTAAAAAAAAAAATTATCACATCATAAAAAAAGAATAAAATAATAATGAATTGACATTATCATTTGTATATAAAATGGATAATTTAAACATAACAGATGCGTATGTTCAACAATTAGAAGATTTTTTAAATACTAATTTAAAATTATCACTCTCGAAATTTAAAAACTTAAAAGAATATAATAATTTATTAATCATTCAATCTTCTATTGAAAATTCTATTAAATTATCAATTTACCCAATAAAGAAAGAAAAAGTCATTAAAATCAGTTTATATGGCTTAAAATTATCAAAAAAGATATTAAAAGAAATATCAAAAATACTTCAGAAATTTCAAGTTATTCATACATCAGGATTTTTAAAGGTAAAAAAGCATATTTATTATGAGTGTTATCTAAACTTAAGTAATTCTGAAAGTAAAAACAAGAGTTTAAAAGATTCATTAGATAAGATTAAAAATATATTTAAAGAAATTAAAATTGAAGAAGTTGGAGTAAGGAATAGTGGAGCCTCTTAATCATGGAATCCTGGAAAGTCTTTCTCAAATTTTCGGACGGGACTGATCAAAAGCTAGAATTATTTGATACCAAAACTTATTTTGGTGGATATTTAAAAATAAAACGGAGTTTTTTTAATGCCCTTATTAAGTCAATAAAGATGTCTAAAAAGTATTTTACTCAGAAAGCAATAGAAAAAGTCTTAGATCCTGATGAAAATGATTGGACTTTAAATCCCTGGATGTTGATAATTGTTAAGGATAATGAAAAAAATAAGCCATTTTGGTTTTTTATAAAGAGAGAAAAAGATTTAACTGGAGTTCTTGTAGCAATCGGACCAAAACCTTATGCTGAATATAATTCCAGTAATCAGTCAGAAGCTAGACATGAAATTAAAAATTTAATTAATTATATTATCGCTTATCTGAATAAATTCAACTGTATTGTATTTCTTCCTAAATTCATGCAATAAATGATATTGAGACTTCTTTGATAATTCCTATTATTGTAAAAATTGATTATTATAGAATAAAGTAGGGAAAAATATTAAATTAAATTTTAATTATCAATTTTATTATCAAACAAAACTAATGATCTAACAATTTATAATTAAACGGCTTAATTACTTTGAGGAAAACAGCTTTAATTAAGTTCATTTTGATTGTATTGTTAAATACTTTCATAGTATCATCTTTATGTATAATAAATAGTTCTGGATTCGCAGTAGAAATTGATCCTGAATTTGGACAAGCTCCTATTATTGATGGGATTATTGATGATACAACAGGTGAATGGAAAGACGCATATAAAGATAAGATTGATTTAGGTGATTTACCTGTAGATTTATGGGTGATGCAAACTAACCGAGAACTTTTTATATCAATACAAGTTGAATTAGTAATAGAATATCATAATACTACTGAATTTATTGGGCTTTTAATATCTGCTAATGCTTCAGAAAGAGTAGAAGATTTTGTTGATGCTAAATTTATCCAATTTTATAATATATCTTCTAATAATTACACATATTATGATTATTACATTAATAATAGTTTATTTTTAAATGATATAGAAGATGTTGGTCAAGGTGCGGGGAAATTAGATGGAGATATTTCTATTTATGAATTTTCTATACCAATTGGACAATATTACACAAATGGAAACGATGAGACTGCAATATTGGACTATGAGAACAGTTATGCATTTAACATAACATATGGAGATAAACCTTTATATCCCGAAGGTATTTTGAAAAGTGCAATAATTCTAATTAATATTAAACCTCCTGAGAGAAATGAAATAATACTTACGAGGTTAATCTTCATCATTTTCTCAATAATAATATTTGCCATTATTGGAATTCTCTTTGGGTACTATATTTATAACATTATCAAATTAAAAGAAAAAATAGAAAGACTAAGAAGTTAATATGTCAAAAATTCCGAAGGATCAGATAAAAGAGCAAAAATCAAAGATCAAAAGAAGATCTGATGATAAATTTGCTTACAGAACAGTAATAATTTCCTGCATACTTAGTATAATTTTTTTTGTTGTTTCACTTTTTTTTAATGTAATTTTTGAAATAGGGTTTTTTTCTTTTTTTACTGATAGTAGTATATTATTTAGTATGTTAGATGTATTGATAAAAGTCGTTATAATTCTTTTATTTTTTCTATTTATGATGATTAGTGTTGGGAATTATAAAGAATTAACTGGTAAACCCTTAGACTGGAAAGAATTATTACTACTCATTGTTCTGTCTTTAGGTCAAGCTATACTAAATCTTTGGGTTTTTGCTTTTACTTTTATTGGGCTATTGGTAATAATTATTTATTTATATCTGGTCCAAGACTAATAACAACTTAAGAAATAATGACTCAAGACTTTATATATATCGGACATAGAGGAACTAGAAGTTCTATTGATGAAAATACAATCTTAGCTTTCAAAAAAGCAATAGAATATGGAGCGAACTATATTGAATTTGATGTACGTAAAACGAAGGATAATAGACTTATTGTAATACATGATGCTACATTGGAAAGGACAACTAATGGCTCAGGTGTAGTAAAGAATCTTAAATATAAAGAAATTTCAAATTTCAGAACAAAAATTAACCTATCTCCGATTCCTTTATTAACGGATATCTTTAATGAATTAAAAGGAAAAACTAAATTTATGATAGAATTAAAAGAAACAAATATACTTCACGATATTGTTGATATGGTTATAAATAATGATTTATTAGCAGATTGTATAATAAGTGGAAAATTTTTAGCAGATCTATTAGAATTTAAAAAGAGCTTTCCTCAAAATAAAATTTGTTATAACATTACCAATGGACAAGGATTAACCTTAACAGATTTTTTAAAGGATAAAAGAGATAAATACAAGATTGATATGATTAGTTTAAAATCAAGTTTAATTTCACAAGAATTCATTCAAACATGTCACAAGCATAAGATGAAGGCGTTATCATGGGATTTTCTTGATTATGAAGAACCTTTAAACAAAATTAAATCATTAATTACTTTAGGGGTTAATGGTATACTATTCGATAATTATAGAAACATTCATAAAATATTAGAATGGCGAACCCTCCCTTAAGCATCCAATTTAATCATAGACGAGCCACTAGGAAGAAATAAAAGTATATCATCAATAGATAATAGCTCTACCCATTTTTTTAGTTCCCTATCTACATTCCCAAGATAAAAAGCCTTAATTTCTTTAGCTAATTTACCAGTTGTTAAGCTGCTTGATTTAGAAGGAATAATTGTTATAAAATGATTTGTTTGGTTTTTTATTGCTATTTCAGGGCCACTAATAATTTTAGGAAAGAAAATTTGTCTTTCTTCATTTGTTCTATCGCTTAATTCAATTAATTTCAATCCGATTGTTAATTCTGTTTTTACGTTCTTTATAAAATTCTTCTTCCCTGAAATTATAAAAGAACCTTTTTGTAGATATTCTCCTGAAGGAGGACTTTTTGATACTTGGGGTGGTTCTACATAAAATACGTCGACTGCACCCCAACCTTCCTTCCAAGCTCGTGAATAACTCGCAACAAACTCTGCGGTTTCATTAATAGCTTCAGATGTAATTTCCTGATTTTTTGGATTTTTAATAACAACTAAAGGTGAACCAGGAAAGTTTGTATGGAAAACTAAATCATTAGAATCCAAATATTTTTTGAAAATTATTTCATTTGAACTAGCATCTCTTCCACCAATAATTAAAAATCCATCAGATGAGTTAAACCATCTAAACTTTTCATACCACTTCTTCTTTGGTTTTTTGATTAAGAAGTCAATTCCCGTTTCTATTGATTCCTTTTCAACTGTTAAATTTTCAATTTTTTGTTTTGTATTTTTAATAGCTTTAATTGTACCTTGTAGTTTCTTTTCAGCTTTTTTCCCTTTTGAATAAATTAAATTTGCGTTTTCTCCAAGACTCATTCGTAAATCTATATAAACTTCATTTCCATTGATTTTAATTAAAAACTGATTCATATTTGGTAAAATTTTTTCAAAAAATTCTACTCCATCTAATCCTTCTAACTTAGCTTGTTGTAATTTAGTATTAATTTCATTCCATGAGTATCCTTTTTTTCTTGCATCCAATATGACCGATAATAGCTTTTCAAAATTATTGAAATTAGCATATAAGAAATCTCCTATATTATAATATTTTTCTTTTTTCATTTTGAGCTCCTCAAGGTATTCTTGCTGATTTTCTAAAATCTTCTTTTGAGACTTGATTTGTTCTTTTATTTTTTGATCTTTGGGAGTTTTAATGGATTCATAGTCAATTTTTGAGTAAAAATCGTCTACAGCTGAATTAAAACTAGGGAATTTTACCTTTTTATAATCTTTAAAAATCTCCATTTCAAATGGTAAAACATTGATTTCATTTCCTTTTTGATCCACTATGATATGAGCATCTATCGAACCAAATAAGAGCTGATTTCTTATCCCTTTAAATGATTCATATAATTTGTTAAAATCTTCTTCACTCAGATTTCTACTAAGTTCTTTCTTATTGATTTTTGCTCTACTGCATAATTCTTCACTATATAAACCAGATAACTTCAATTTTCTTGATATATCTCTTACAATTTCATTATCAGATGAGATAAATAGAGCTTCAAAATCCTGTTTATTAATCGAAAAGAAATCTTTTTGCAGAGACACAGGGAAATTATACTCTTTCTTTGCAAGAATAGTGCGATCCTTAAATTTCCGGTATTTTTTAGCAATGATTATAATGTTATTGTTATCAAGTAGTAAGAAATTCCCCTTATTAAATAATTCAATCACAAATTTCCAGGTTCCTTCCCCACGATTGGTTAATTCTATTATAATTATTCTATCAAGTTTGTATTGAGAGACTCCCAATATTTGTCTATTTTTTAAAAATTTTCTTAAGGTCCTGATATATTGACTGGGGAATGCAGGAATAGGATAATCATATTCTGTTATATTAATCCGTGAATCTCTTTTAATAATTAGGTTTTTTTTTCCAAAATTCGTATTTATTTTTATAATTAATAAATCTTGAACCTCATATACATTAGAAATTGAACCATCTCTTAGGATCGCATCTAATTCTTTAACAATGGTGAATACATCAAAATTAGAGAATTCTATTGAGATTTTCATAATATTTAGTCTGATTTTTAGTTTATCAAGTTATATAATTATTTTTATAGTACATAATATTTATATTAATAATTATGGGAAAGCGCAAGAAAGTAGATATTAAAAAAAGAAGACAAAAGTTACTAAAGGAGAAAAAGAAAGAACTCAAAAATAAATCAATTAAAGTAGAAAAGAAGTCAACAAAAGACTTAGATCTTCGATTAGAAAAAGAAACAAAACTATATTGGATACGGGCTATGACTGGTTTTTTAAGTGCTATTATCGGAAGATTAATATTTGGTTTAATTGGTTGGTTTCTATTTTTATGGATGTTAACATGGTGGTTTATATTCCCATTTGTTGTAAATTCTTTTATATTAAAATTTGAATATGATGAAGAAGAATGGACTTGGAAAAATGTCATTTTGCCAGGAATAGGAATATTCTTCTTTTTATTTATGATTGGGGGTGTTTTTACTCACACAATACTTTATTTTATTCCTGATTTCTCTTCAATTTTGGAAATATTTATTTAAAAATGATTAAATACTATCTCATAACTGAATTCTTTGCTTAACAATCTTTTCTTTTTTTTCCTTTGTTGTAAATACTATTTCTTCTAGTTTATAAATACGTTCACAGTAGACGCACTGAATCTTAAGAGGTTTTTCTTCTAAGACTAAAAACTCTGTATCGATTGGTTCTTTTTCTGAATTTGAAATGCATGTTTTATTAACACAGAGTATAAGTTTTTTAATAATCTGTGGAATTTTCACCTTCTTCTTTTCGATTACTTTATAATTTTCAATTAAAGAAATATTAGCGTTTGGAGATAGTATTGAAATTTGTTGCATTTGAGTTTCATTTAGAAAAACGTTTTCAATTTTAATAATATCTTTTGTTTGATATTTTTTTGAAGAGACATTAACCCCTATAGTTATTAAATTCTTAGATTCATCGAGACCTGTAAGACCTAGAATTGTTAAAGCATATCCTGCATCAATATGATCGATAACAGTTCCCTTAGAAATTTTATCGATTTTTAATTTTTCTTCCATCATTTTCATAAATTAAACCACCTTAATTGAAAAAGCTTTTGCTCTAAAAAATTTATTAAAAAGGTTTTAGGAGAGAAGAATTGAGCTAAAAAATAATACTGTCGACAGAATGAAATTATAGGATAAATTATCATCTATTTCTAGATCTAGATAATCTATAAAACCAAGAATTAAAGATCCTATTAATGGTAAATAAAATAGCCCAAAATTCTTTGGGAAGTAAAATTTTTTTAGGGATAACAACACTGTAAAACCTGAGATGAATGCTATAATGACCCCAGCAATTAATCCTTCATAAGTTTTGTTTGTATTACGAATTTTTTTTTTCCCTAATGTTCTACCAAATAAATTCGATGCAGTATCCCCAAAAACAGCCATAGCCATTGAGACGCAAATTATCAAAGGGCCAACTGGTTGGATAACACCATACAAAAGGATTATAGAAAAACAACCAATACTCATCGAGATATGAGGGCCTAATCTCATATATAATTCTTTTTCTTTAAGTATTCGATTAACTGGTTTTAAAGGATAATATTTTGGCTTCAGAATTCTTGTAAAATCTGCGGTTAATAATCCAATTAAAGAAACACATACTAAAAAGACTACTAAATTCTGAGTAAAAACCATAATATCATCGCCCATATCAAACATTTCAACGATAAAGTTAGGTAATAGTTCTGAAATATATTTAAAAACGTTCTGAACTAAAAAGCCTAGAGTAAAATAGAAAAAAATTATTCCCAATACAACTAAATGCGTTAGTTTTCTATATATATCATATTTTAATGGTAGTACTTTTGAATTCGATTTAAATTCTTCAACAGTTATTTTTCCACTTTCAATTTTTCTCTTTTCCCTGATTACTGACATATAAAAAAAAGGGATAAAAAAAATAATAAAAAGTAGCAGTAAGATATCAAATGGAAAAGCAATAAAACGTACATTATTAGGATTCTTAATATAGATAATAAATAAATTAATTGTAATTGAACTCATGAATATAATTGAGTTTGCGAGATTATTGATAAAAGATTTTTTCTCACTTCTCTTTTTCGTTAAATAAGTGATATAGAACAGAATTAAACCAAAAAAATATAAGAAACAAACGATAATCAATGAAAATGGGTTCAATAATAACCAATCTCTTGAAATTTTAATATTTAAAGCATCCTTAGATTTTAAGATTTTCTCTAAATCAATATTAAAAGAAAAAAAATGAATTTAAAATATGTTAGAATTGAGTTTCATCAATTTTTGGCATTTCCTCTGAAGCCAAAGCTTTTTGGATTTCTTCTGTTGGCAATTCGTAATCTTCCAATTCACCAGCCATGTAATTTTTATATGCTAGTAAATCAAAAAATCCATGACCGCTAAAATTAAAGAGGATTACTTTCTTTTCTTTTTCTTCCTTGGCCTTTAAAGCTTGATCGATGGCTTCTTTAACTGCGTGTGCTGTTTCAGGAGCAGCTAGAATCCCTTCCGCTTTTGCGAATTGTAATGCTGCATCGATAATTTCAGTTTGATGATGCATTTGAGCTGAAATTATTTTATTGTTGTATAATATTGAAACAATAGGAGCAATTCCATGGTACCTTAATCCCCCGGCATGAATGGGACTTGGAATAAAGGTATGACCAAGAGTGTGCATCTTCACAATTGGACCCTTCATTGAAGTATCTCCAAAATCCCATCGGTATTCACCTTTGCAAACACTAGGACAAGCTCGTGGTTCCACCCCTATAATTTCTACTTCTGAATTAATTCCATTTATTTTATCTCTAGCGAATGGAATCATTAAACCAGAGAAGTTAGATCCACCTCCCATGCATCCAATTACTATATCAGGGTTGTCAATCCCTACTTTTTTTAATTGGATCTTTGCTTCTTGTCCGACAATGGTTTGATGTAGTAGTACAAAATTAACTACACTTCCTAAAGAATATCTACTTTTTTCATTGCTTAAACTGTGTTCAAGTGCTTCAGAAATGGCAATTCCTAGACTACCAGGGTGATCAGGATCTTTCTCTATAAACATTTTTCCTGATTCGGTTAAGTTTGAAGGACTAGCATGAACCTCAGCATTGTATGAGCTCATTAAGATTTTTCTACCAGGTTTTTGTAAAAAGCTTGCTCTCACCATATAGACTGTACATTTGATGTTAAATAAGCTACATCCAAATGCCAAACCTGAGCCCCATTGACCAGCACCTGTTTCCGTAACTAATTCATCTAATCCATCCTTCTTAGCATAGTATGCTTGAGTGATGGCAGTATTAGGTTTATGTGATCCTGTAGGAGACACAGATTCATTTTTATAGAATATTTTTATATCATCTCCTTCTATTCCTAACTGTTTTTCCAACCTCAAAGCGCGATGAAGTGGAGTTGGTCTATAAGTACTAGCCAGTATTTCCCTCACCTCATTTGGGATGGGTATTGTTGTTTCTTGAGATACTTCCTGTAAAACACATTCTTTGGGAAAAATTGCGAAAGCCATTTCAGGTGGAGCTGGTTTTCCATCCATAGGATTGACTAAAGGAGTCATAGGAGAAGGTAAATCCGGTACTATGTTTATCCATTCCTTTGGAATCTCTCCTGGCTCTAATAAAATCCGTGATTTATAATAATCTACCATTTTCTTTACCACAAATAATTATTTCCATATATTAAATGTGTATCGTTAAAATATTGGAATTCAATAGTTTAATGCACATCAAAACCATCGATTTAGTCTTGGCAAAAACTTAAGTATGAAAAATAGAAAGTTTTAATTAAATTTAATCCAATGTAAAGGCGTTATCGCCAACGCCAAGGCCACTGCCAACACCAAGGATAGTTTTTAGCAAGTGTCATGGTTAATTATTAAATTTAATATAGTGGATATTTTATTGTATACTTTAAAAATTTAACTATTTTCCTTTGATATTTTTGTAATATCATGTGTTGAGGAACTACTATTTCTATAAATATCTAAATTAGTTAGGTTTAATTTTACATAGTTTAGAAAAAGAAATACAAAAATCTTACCTATTTTCGAAAATTTTATATAGATTTTTAGCGGCAATACGCATAACTTTTACTGTTTTCATCAAAGTATCTATTATGGTTCCCGCGCAAACAATTACTAAACGTCCGGCGTTGGTAATGACAATATATCCATTTTCTGCTCTTACAATAACTTCGCTTAAATCTTCTTGAAATAATGTTTGAATTGTAGATCTTCCAGTCATTAACAAAGCACTTGCAAGTCCACAAAATTGGTCACCATCAACATGATATTGGGGTAATGCTGAAAAAGCTATTTGGTAACCTTCAGAACTTACAAGCGCAATAGCTTCTATGTCTGCATTGGATGTTATAAATGTAATTTGAGGACTAATTTTCTCTATATCTTCTTGGTTTATTCCTAAATCAGATCCAAATTGTATGACTTTCCACCTTTCCTGCTTAAAGGAATATAAATTGATTGTTATAAATATAATAATTGTTTTTATTATTATATTTTTATTTTTATCTTTTCATTTGAAAAGAGATTCTAAAGTGTATTCATACAAGAAATCTGGGTAGTATACCTAAATTTTAATATTTTATAAACTTAAAACTATTTAACGCAATTCTTATATTTTTTATAAGAATTGTGGCATAAATAATTAATATTGAAGTTTTATTTATTTTACAACTAAGCTCTATTATTATTAAATTATGATAACCACACGGGAATCTATTAATTATCAATTTTCTTTAATATATGGGTATTCATCTCCTACTGATCTTATTACGGGAGATGTAATTGGTCCTGGCAGATTAACGAGAAAAAAAGTTAATGAACTCTCAAGAGAAGTAATTCAATTTTTAACAATGTACAATGCAATATTGAGAGATTATACTGGAGCAGAAGTGTTTAGTATTGAATTTGATTTACATAATCTAGATGAAAAAAGCGCAAAAACAAATATCTATCCCAAATCGATGATATTTATACCAGGAAAGTTTAAAGAGTGTGAAAGTTTGCTTCTTGCTTTAAAACCAGAAACAGGTTATTTGGATGTACATAAATCGAGGAGTTCAATAAACAACATTAGCAAACTATTTTATGAGGTTGAGGAATTTGCAGATCATCCAAATTTTACGAAAAATGATAGACAACTTTTTTATGATAAATTTGCAGCGAGATTTAGTAAAAAACTCTTTGGGGAACTGATCGAAGATAAATGGAACAAGAAATTAATTGGTTTAAGTACTTCACTCCCAACGGAAAAAGAAATGTTGAACTCATACGCAAAAATTATATC
>JBHLOJ010000188.1:0-3865 GCA_048940605.1 Promethearchaeota archaeon | reverse complement strand
CTTGGAGGTCGTGATGTTACAAGAGATGAATTTAATATAGCAAAAAGGAAGATGGAATCTGTATCAGATATGAAAGGGAAGCTGTACATGTATCTTGGTGTAAGGGAAACAAAAACAAATATTATGGGGGTGGATATGTAAGATGTCACAACCAGGGAGAAATATCATCAAAATTGAAGAGATTTTATCAAGAGAAGGAAAAAGTAACGTATTATTTTTGAATTATGATAATGAAGCATTTATGAATACAGGTATCCAAGAAAGTGGGGGAACCCCTCCATTTGCTTCAACAACTACGGGTCCCGCTGGAGAAAAAATACCCGGAAAAGTTGGAATTAAACAAGATCTTGTTACCCCTTTTGGTTTTTACGGGTCAAATTCATTATTTCTTGCAACTGCAAACCCAGCTTATCCAAACGATTTCATGGGAAAAGTTATAGAAGCATTAAAAAAAAATGGATCGGCGTTTATTCAAATATATTCTGATTGTATGAGGGGTTGGAGACATGCATCTGAAGATGCGGTGAGAATATCAAAATTAGCGACTGATTGTGGCTATTGGCCTTTATACACTATACGTGTGAAAGATGGAATTCCAACGTTCTCCTATAATCGAGGTTTAGATATTGACAAAGATAAATTTGTAGATTATTTGAGATCAATGGGACGATTTAGACATTTATTTAAACCTAAATTTATGGAGGAAGAAATTGATAAGATCATCTATTATACAGAACAAAGAAATGAGAAATTAAAAGGGTTAATCAGAGCTTTTGGAGCAGAAAAACCTATTGATGTTTATAGAGTAAATCGTAAGACTATAGAACCTCAAACACATTTATTCCCCGGACATGGTCTTTGTCCAGGATGTGGTGCTGGGATGGTCTTGAACCAATTAGCTTCAGCAGCTCAAGCAGTTGCGGGTCATAATATAGTTTATGTGAATAATACATCTTGTACAGAGGTATCCACATCAAAAGATAATGTGACATCTTGGAGAGTTCCTTGGGTACATCATCTTTTTGAATCAGGAGCAACAATAGCAGAAGCAATAAGTACAGCTTATAAAATTCGCAAAGCTAAAGGACAATTCGATGGTGAAATCCCCTATGTTATTCATATAGGGGGTGATGGCTCAACTTATGATATTGGATTTCAGTTTCTTAAAGCTGCTTTAATAAGAACAAGCACCATGGTTGAGATGAATGAGTATCTAAAAAACCAGAAATAAATTTATCTAACTTTTTTAATTCTTTTATTCTTATCTTCTTTTATGCCAGTTAATATTGAAATAGACTATCCAGTTTATACTGTCATAATCAATAATCCTGAAGTTAAAAATGCTATAGATAAACAGACAGCAGGTCAACTTGCGAATGCATTTAGGGAATTTGAAAAAGACAGTAAAGCATTAGTTGCGGTACTATGGGGTGCTAATGGGACCTTTTGTGCAGGAGCAAACTTGAAAAATATTGCTGATGGACAAGGAAATCGGGTAGAAAAAGTTGGGGATGGTCCGATGGGTCCTACTAGATTAAAATTATCCAAGCCTGTTATAGCAGCAGTAGCAGGGTATGCAGTTGCAGGAGGTCTTGAACTTGCTTTATGGTGTGATTTGCGTGTAGTTGAAAAAAATGCTATATTTGGTGTTTTTTGTCGTAGATATGGAGTTCCATTAATTGATGGAGGTACTGTTAGGCTTCCAAGGCTTATTGGATTAAGTAGAGCTTTAGATATGATACTTACTGGACGACCTATTGAAGCAGAAGAAGCTCTCGAATGGGGACTTGCCAACCGGGTTGTCGATATCGGACAATCAAGACAGGAAGCTGAAGAATTAGCAGGAGAAATTGCTAGTTTTCCTCAGAATTGTATGAGAAATGATCGATTATCAGCCTATAATCAGTTTGGATTAAATTTTAAAGATGCAATGGATCAAGAATTCGAATACGGATTAAAAACTTTACAAACTGGAGAACATGTTCTAGGAAGTAAATCATTTACTAAAGGAAAAGGAAAACATGGTTCTTTTAATAAATAGAAACTTTTGATAGATAGTAATTTATGTATTCTCAAATTAATTAAGAATTGGTGGTAATATGATTAAATTTGAAGAATTTCGGCTTAAAACACCAGAACGAGAAATCCTTCTTGATATAACTAATGAAGTAAATAAAATCATAAAAAATTCTAATATACAAGAGGGTTTATGTCGAGTATTTATACCTCACACAACAGCAGGAATTACGATTAATGAAAATGCTGATCCTTCAGTAAAAAGAGATATTGTCAATTTCTTAGGAAAATTAATCCCTAAAGGTGGTAGATTAGGTTATTCATATAAACATGGGGAAGGGAATTCAGATGCTCATATCAAATGCACACTAACAGGACATTCAATTGAGATAATAATTCATGAAAAAAAAATGATGCTTGGAACGTGGCAAGGTATAATGTTTGCCGAATATGATGGTCCACGCAATAGAAGAGTCTACGTTCAGGTACAGGGACAATAAGTAAATATTGTTGGCTTTAACAAAACTAATAAAAAACCTTATTTCATTTTAAAAATTAAATTTTATAATATTTCATAAAAAGGGATTTAAATGGAATTTGGATTTAATTCACTCTCAAATCTAGCAAAAATTAAGAAAAAAGTTTGGAGAAAGAGAATTTCTAGCTATGATAAAGAAGGGAAAAATTTAGACAATATAAGAATAAAGCCTAATGAGACATTTGAGCTCTTCAATTTAAAAAAATCCGGGATTATTCGACATATATGGATGACTCTTGCTTCTAGGGATATTCACTACTTAAGGAAGGCTATACTTCGAATATGGTGGGATAATGAATCAAATCCTTCCGTAGAATGCCCTGTTGGTGATTTTTTTGGAGTTGGGCATGGAAAAACAGTAAATTATTGGAGTTTACCTCTCTCAATGGGACCCAGAGAAGGGAGAGGATTTAATTGTTGGTTTCCTATGCCGTTTTCGATAAATGCCAAAATTGAAATTGAAAATGCTAGTGAAGAAGAACTTGTTCTTTATTACTATATTGATTATGAGGAATATAATGAAATAGATGAATCATTTGGTAGATTTCATACTACATGGAAAAGAGAAAATCCCTGCAAAGGTCAAGATTATGAAAAAATAAGGAAAATGAATTGGAAACCAGAAATGTTTAGCAGAGCGAATCTTTCCCATGAAAATGATTATATCTTGTTAGAAGCTGAGGGAAAAGGTCATTATGTTGGCTGTCATGTAGATATCCATAATTTATTTGAAACTGAAAGGATGAACTGGCCTGGTGAGGGGGATGATTATATTGAAATTGATGATGGTGAAATAATACTATACGGAACTGGGACCGAAGATTATTTTTGTACTGCTTGGAGTCCTTCTGAATATTACTGTTCTCCGTACTTTGGGATAACATTGCCTGGAGGGAAAAATTGGAGTGGTAAAATATCCTATTATAGGTATCATATTGAAGATCCAATCTACTTTCATAAGAATATTAAGGTTAAAATTGAACATGGTCATGCAAATCAACGTTCAGATGATTGGTCATCAACAGCATATTGGTATCAAACAGAACCTCATAAAAAATTTGAACCATTACTGCCTGTGGATGAAAGATTACCAAGAGAAAAACCTAAAGAAATAAAATAATAAGATGATGAATTCTGAGTTTATAAAGTAATTATAAGAATTGAAATTCTCAATATCATTACTTGATCTTTTTAACGTTATTCAAGGGCCTTAATAATAGCTGCTCTTGCAAGCATTCTCGTAGAATCCAAAACTGGTAAAGGACAATCATTTGGATCAATTAATAATGGGATTTCAGTACATCCCAAAAC
>JBHLOJ010000081.1:14841-16418 GCA_048940605.1 Promethearchaeota archaeon | reverse complement strand
ATTCTCGTAGAATCCAAAACTGGTAAAGGACAATCATTTGGATCAATTAATAATGGGATTTCAGTACATCCCAAAACAACAGCATCACAATTTTTATCTTTTAGTTTTTGAATAATCTTATTGAAATATATTCTAAATTTTTCAGAAAAAATCCCATTTACAAGTTCTTCAAATATAATTTTATTTATCTTTTCTTGCTCTTTTTCTTCAGGGATTTCACAGGTAATTCTGTATTTCTTAAGAGCATCAGGATAAATAGAAGACATCATGAGGTATTTTGTTCCTAAAATTCCCAAATGCTTAAATTTTCTCTGTTTAGCTCCATCCCCTACTACTTCTGCAATGTGTAACCAAGGAATAGGAGATTTAGAGATCATCAGATCATAAGCCTGATGTATAGTATTATCAGGACAAATTGCGAAATCTGCACCTGCCTTTGCTACAATTTTAGTAGAATTAAGCATCAATTCTGCTACCTTTTCCCAATTTCCTTCCCATATATGTTGCATATAATCTGAAAAAGGAGGAGTATGCATAGTAATTTCGGGATGTCTATATTTAAATAATTTTTCCTGTGCTTCTATACATATTGTGGTATAGCATAAAGCAGCACCTTCTGCACTACAAGCAACAATTCCAATATGTTTTACCAAATTTAACACCTATTTAGTTTTAATCGTTATTTTAAACCTAATATAACTCTTGCTTCTGATGGATCTGCTACATCACGACGAACGTGTTTACAAATACCGACATAATTTTTTACAATTTCCGCATTATTTTTTGCTGGATTCTTATCTTTAATGAAAGGGTAATCCTCAGTACCAACCCTTATGTTTCCTCCATGTGTAAGAACAAATACTAAAAGTTTCATTTGATCTTCTCCCATTACACTTACACCATGAATAGAGTTACTTGGTATGAATTTTTTTCTGTACATATACTCTTGATAATTTGCTGGACTCCACATTCCTCCTGGCCAATTGAAGAATAGAGTTAAAATATGTGGGTTTGACCAATCTAACAAACCTTTATCAATTAAATAATTCAAATTCCAAGAAGATCCTGTATGCCATAATTCCCATTCGGGCTTGATATTGCATTCTTTAAGTTTCATACAGTATTCTTCCAATTCTTCTATTGGATGTAAAATATCTAATTTAATTTGATTAAAATACTCAGCATCATGATTTAACATTACTGACATCATTTCTGGTTTAGCATCAAAATCTCCTTTTCTTTGTTGTATCGACTCACTAGAAACACCCGCTTGAACAATTATATCACATCTTTCTCGTATTCTTTTAACTGCTTCACTTTCTTGTCCTCGAGGTAAGTGAACATGAGCAACTGCAGCACCAGCTTCATAGCATTCAACTACATCCTCAACTAATTGCTCAGTAGTTTCTGCCCAATTTTTTACCTCAGGATAGATCAAAGATTCTGCAGTAGTAGCAGTTATTATTATTTTTTGGTTATCTTTCATAATCTTAATCAATATTTTCTTATGATACAAAGTACTATATAAGTTTTACATCTCAAAAAAGCTAATTTATTTTTAACTTGAGTTCCTTAAT
>JBHLOJ010000081.1:13253-14741 GCA_048940605.1 Promethearchaeota archaeon | reverse complement strand
CTATTGATAGACCTAATAACCACATCGTATTGTCCATTAGGGTTCTCTCCTAATTCATAAAAAATCCTAGCAAAACCTTTTATTTTAGAAGCTTTACCAATAAGGGATTCATAATCCCACTCACCTTTTTCAATAGAAGGAAGCTCATAGGTTCTGCTACCCTCAACTAGACCAGTAACTTTTCTATTAATAAGATCTTCACTAACAGCTGCAAAAACTTGGAATGGTTCTTGTTCTCCTTCCTTATTTATTATCATAGTTCTCCCATATTGGTTCCTATAATAATCTTCTACCTGGGATTCTACAAGATCATGAACACTTTTTTCAAATTCCAAATTGTCAAGGGATACAGGACCAATTATTCGAGCAGATAAAGCTGGTCCTGGAAATGCTTTTCTAAAAACAAGGTCTTCTGGCATTTTAAGATATGCAAGTACATCACGCACTTCATGTTTAGTAAGACTAGCAACAGGTTGAATCGTCGCCTCAACATCATATTCAATTTCCACGTTGTGCTGACTTTTTACAAAACCAGTAATATTTTCTTTTTTTAAGGTAAGTTCCTCTTCAATAGTCATCGTTTCTTTTAAATCGGTGATTTTAACTCCAAATGATTCTTCAATGTCAGGGAGAATAGTTCCATCTGCGAGAAGATCACACTTTTCTTCCTTAATAACTCTACTAATTGTCTCAGAATAAGTATCTTTAAAGAGATGTCTTTTTTTTTCAGCATCCCCTTCACCAATTATCTTTGGGAGAAATTGATCACGAATATCTAAAATCATGACATCAGGAAATAGTTTTTTGATATATTCTCTCTCTTCAATGCCTTTAATAATTCTCATGAGCCCATGGTCAATAAACACGGGAATTGTATTGATTTTCGCCTTTTTAAGCAAAAGGTATGTAGCAGAGCTATCTATACCTCCAGATAAAGCACAAAAAACCTTTTTATCATGTGCATATTTTTGAAGGAATTCGATTGCGGCTTTAACAAACTTATTAGGTTTTTTTGGTGGATTAATTAATCTATGATTTAACATACAATTGATTAATACTTCTCATAAAATAAGTACCGTTATTAAGTGGTTATCATTAATTTTGATAACAATAATCCAAAGAGAACAATCTCGGAAAATAAACAATGAGACATCTAACTACTTTCCCATTATTCAGTCTTGAGTTCGGATAAATTCTTCGAGTTGGACAAAGATACCATCCGGATCTTTAGCTGTAACGATTTTAATAAGATCTCTCCCTGGTGTTTCAGGGGTTAAGTCCGCAACTTGAGGAGGGCTAATAAACTCCACTCCCTTTGATTTTAACTCATGATAAATTTTATCAACATCATCTACTTCAAGAGAGATTCGAGTGATCCCTACATTATTTATCCTATCATAAGGTTTTCCTGTGGATGGTGGTTTAGTCCACTGAAGCAGATCAAGAACTGTAGCATTTTTATCATAACCCCATCGGATAAGCCAGCCT
>JBHLOJ010000081.1:0-13153 GCA_048940605.1 Promethearchaeota archaeon | reverse complement strand
TTGTGATTTATGATTTATTTATACTATCTCAAAGAGATTTAACATTTATAAGACAAAGAAATAATTGCTTGATAACAGTTTAACACTTATGGAAAAGATTAGAAAAGTAAAAGTTACTCTTAAAAGTAGACCGACTTTTGAAGGTGCTGGTGTTCGATTAAAACGAGCATTCGGATATGCAGATTCTTCCTTAGATCCTTTTTTACTTCTTGACGATTTTCATTCTGATAATCCCAATGATTATATAAAAGGATTTCCTTGGCATCCTCATCGTGGTATAGAAACTATAACATATATGTTACACGGCAACGTTGAACATGGTGATAGCTTAGGAAATGGAGGTGTAATTCACGCAGGTGATGTGCAGTGGATGACAGCAGGCTCTGGAATAATACATCAAGAGATGCCTAAACAAGAAGCTAATGATACATTACTCTGGGGGTTCCAACTGTGGGCAAACTTACCAGCCTCCTACAAAATGATGAGCCCTAGATATCGGGATCTGAAAAAAAATGTGATTCCAGAAATTTCTTTAAATAATAATAAGGTAAGAGTTAAAATAATCTGCGGTGAAGTTAATGGAATTAAAGGACCAGTACAAGATATTATTACTGAACCAGAATATTTAGATGTTACCATCAACCCAAATTCAGAATTCATACATCACATAAATGATGGACATAATGTTTTTGCTTATACAACAGAGGGAGAAGGATTTTTTGATGAAACTAAAACAGAATTAATCAGAAAAGAAACACTTGTTATATACAGAGAAGGAGATGCAGTTAAGATAAGTACAGAAAATGAAAAAGTACGTTTTTTATTAATCTCTGGAAAACCATTAAGAGAACCCGTTGCTTGGCGTGGACCAATTGTAATGAATACTGAAGAAGAACTGAGTATTGCTTTTACTGAATATCAAAATGGTACTTTTATCAAACATAGATAAACTTTTTATTTCTATAATTTTAAATGATTAGAATTTTTATCATTTAATCAAAATCATTTATGTGAGAAACTAATGGAAGAAGAGATTTCTTCAGAATTAAAGGAAAAAATTAATGAGACTGTTGACAAAGTAATTGGAAAATGGTTTGAAAAGACGTCAAAAGGTGAATCAATAGAGGGTATTATTAAAGCTCTTATGGTAGAGAAAGTTATGAATATTTTGGGTGCTTTAATAAAAAGAACAGTTGTTAAAAAGCTCGCAAAAAAAGTTGTAAAAAGAAGAGTTAATAAATTCTGGGAAAAAAATCGAGATATGATCCTTGAGAAAATCAACACTATGTAATCTTTTCTTATTTTAGTAAATTTAATTTTGGATCTTGCGTTAATCTACCCTAATTTTAGTTATTTGTTATAATTAATATCTTATTGGTGAGATTAAATTTCAACAGAGGACTTTAAGATTTTTGATGCACATCTTCATACATATGGAGTTTTCCTTAATCCATATGAAAATATAATAAAATATATGGATCACTATAATGTAGAAAAAGCGATTATTACAACAATCAATAGAACTAGATATCATGAAAAACAAAAGGAGATCGCTTCTACGGTAAGTGAAGAAGATCAAGCTACTAAATTTATGGCTGATTTTAAAAAATTAATGAGTAAGGGTCAACTTGATCATACCGATGTTAAGGATATAGCTAAAAAAGCTCCTGATCGTTTCTATAAATTTTTTTGGTTTAATCCTAAAATGGATCCAGAAGAAGAAGAACAAGATTTTAAGATTTTAGAAGAACATTTTAAAGAAGGATTCTGTGGTGTTAAAATTCATTCCGGTTTTCATTCGATAAAAGTTCCTAGAGACATTCAAAAATTGGTCTCATTTATGCAAGAATATGACGAAAACCTGATTTTCTATATTCATTCTCTCCCGAAAACTACATTTTTTGGAGGAGTATCTACAGGTGATATTGCTAAATTGGCCGAAAAATATCCCAAACTACGAATTATTGTAGGTCATGCAGCAAATACTATGTCATACGCAGTTGATGTTGGAATGACATTAAGAAGGTATGAAAATATATATTACGAAACATCTTGTTCTGTTTCATTTGGCATTTATAATCTAATCAAGACTATTGGTCACAGTAAAATCTTGTTTGGATCAGATTCACCTACAGCATCTCCACTACCTCTAGAAATTGATAAAATTCTAACCTTACCAAGAATTTCAAATGAAATAAAACAAGATATTTTTTATAATAATGTGATAAATCTTCTGAAAAGGAAAACTTAAATGTCCTCTTTGTTAATATCCCGAAAATAATCTCATTTCAATAAATTTTTTTGGCTTTTTGTTAACTGTTTATCAATTAATTAAATATAATTCAATAAACTTTCTAATTTTTTGATTTTATTAACCATTTAATTTTCTATCAACTTATTATTAAAATTTGAGAAAACTAAATCAAACTAGTCTGTTTATTTCTATTTTAATAATAAATCAATTAAAAGAGAAATCCTATTTTTTTTTAATTATTAAGAAAAATATTTATAGGATGATCAAGTGAGTTATTTAAGGGATAATAAAATCTGGGAAGAAGATGATGATCTAAATTGGGATATTATAGAAATTTCGAAAGTTGACGACAAAATTATTACATATTTACTTGAAAATTTAAGATTAGATAAATCTGATTTATCAGATAATTTTTTTATCGCCTTTGAAAGTTTATTGAAAATTGGTAAAAAAGCTCAAAATACCTTAGATTTCTATATTAGAGAAACAAATGAAATTCATAGCTTTAAATTAGATATTTTTAATTATCTCTTAGATTTCATTAAAAACGATACGGTTGAATATTTATTAGTTCCACATTTGTATAATCCTGATTTTATAACTAGAGCTAGAACAATATTTAAAATTCAACAAGCAGGTGATATAAAATATTTAAAATTTATTTTACCATTATTAAATGATCCTGACGATTCTGTTCGTTGGGCAGTATTACAATTTTTAGACACCTACAATATGGTAAAAAATCCTTTAGTTTATAAAGAACTAAAATACTTTATAGAAAAAGAATCAAATTCTGTAATAAAAGAAAAAGGTAAAGAACTTTTCAAGAAATTGAGATAAGTTTTATATTTTCTGTAAAGAGAGTGCTTATCAAAACGAAGAGATTTGTTGTCCCTTCCGAAGTATTCATTGAAGAATTGAGAGAAAAGAAAGCATAAATAAAAATAAGTTTGTACTAATAATTTATACAAAAAAAATTTCAGACTACATTTATAAGAACTTATTTTCATTAAAATTATAATTATCGAGCGGTATAATAATAT
Source organism: Promethearchaeota archaeon (assembly GCA_048940605.1). GTDB lineage: Archaea > Asgardarchaeota > Lokiarchaeia > Sigyniarchaeales > SOKP01 > Loki-b32. The sequence goes on along the minus strand of JBHLOJ010000081.1, from coordinate 9,856 downwards.
AAAAATTTATTAAATCAAATAATAATTAATATATCTAATTATAATTGGGATTTATAAAAATGTCTCAATACGATTACACATTTAAGATTCTTCTTCTTGGAGATGCATCCGTTGGTAAAACATCGTTCACAAAACGCTATTGTTATAATATCTTTAATCCATCAGAACGATTAACGATTGGTGTTGACTTCCATGTTAAGACAATTGTATTGAATAATACCAAGATAAAACTCCAAATATGGGATGTCGGTGGAGAAGAACGATTTAGATTCCTTTTACCGACATATTGTTTAGGATCAAATGCAGCATTTCTACTTTATGACATAACAAGACCTTCTACTCTAGATAATATTTCTGAGTGGATGACAATCGTTAGGCAAAAAGGTGGACCCATCCCAATAATGCTCGTTGGTTCTAAAATTGATCTATCGGAAAGTTCTCGACAAGTTCCAAGAGAGTATGGAATTCAAATCGCTGAAAAAAATAATATGGCAAGTTTTGTTGAAATTTCAGCCAAGGAAAATATAAACGTCAATGAAGCTTTTAAAGTTCTTACCGAACTGACATTGGAAAAGACTAATAATAGGTGATGTAATGGAAGATACCAAATACTTATCTCTAAGCCAACTATTCGATTCCATTGGCATTATTGAAAAAGGTATAGAAAGAATTTACCATTATCTCCTAGTTAACAAAAGAATAGATAATTTAAAGGAAGTGTGTAATCAATTTAACCTTTCCTTAAAACGCGGATATAAAATCTGTTCAGTTCTAAGTGATTTGGAACTTGTTCAGATATATGATAGACCAATGAAAATTCATCTCGCAAATCCCATTTTAGGATTATGGCAAAATCTAGTTAATAAAAGAATAGAAAATCTTCAAAATGAATTTGATGAAAAGCGAGATAAATGTGAAATCTCACTAGAAGGATTTGTAAAATACTTCAATTTAGAAGAACAAGTTGCTCAAGAACCTGTTGAGTTTATTAATTATGATGTAAGAAATTTTGATGATAGCTACTACTCATTTTTAGCTGAAAAAGAATGTAAAATAGCGATAGGTATCAGATATCACAATCCATTAATTGATTTGATTCAAGAGTATGGTTTTAGTCGTGTTCCAGAACAATTAGCTGAAAATATGAAAACGGGCATGAATAGAATTAAAGAAAACCTGAAAAATATTAATGTACAGATTATTTTTCATTCCGATGTAGTTAAAGACCTTGTAAGCAGTGAAGAATTTGATCTTCTTACAAAGCATATTGATCCGATGAATTTGGAATTTAAAAATCTTTCAATTCATGTAACAGATGAAAATTTTAGTAATTTTAGTCTTACTGATAATGAACTTATTCAACCAAGCTTCGATCCGACTAATATCTTAATTGGGGCATATATCTCTCGAAATAAAAATATTTATCAGATTTTTGAAACAAAATTTAATGAGATATTTAAATCCGGAATTTCCATTACAGAATTTTTACAGAAGAATAAAAATCTAAAATTGGATTCTATTACTGAAACGCAATCCTTTGTGTTATGTATATTGTAAGAATACATTAACGTATTTGAATCAAAAATATTAAAAATTATAGAATAAAATATTAAATCTATTTATTTTTTTGTTCCCTCTTTTGTTTTGCTATCAAAGCTTTTCTAAACTTTTCAAGCATCGCTCTTGGCGTTACTGTGAAATCTTCCTGACGTTCATATCTTTTTAAGTTCTTCTTAATTCCAAACAGATATTTAGCAATATCTTTAAGTTTTTCTAAAGGATATCTTCCCATCATAGCTATTGTCTCCATTTGAGGTGAACCTCCCCCATGAAGACCTGCAACTTGTAGAAGTCCAGCGATATCTGAACAACCAATACACTCAATTCCTTTAAAACACTTTAAAACATTTTCTGGAGACACTCTTGGATTTCTTTGCATATATTTCATTGCTAATGGTCCTACTTCTTTATTATAAAAGGTATCGAGAAAGGGTAATGCTGCTATTAACCCACCTGCTAAATCAGCTAAAATTTTATATTCCTCATATATCTGTTCTCCTGCAAGTTTACGCCCAGCATTCGTAAGTATCTCATCTGGAACCTGAGTACCTGAGGGTGCTCTTTCAGAATGTAGTGCGCTAGATTCACCAGCAGCAAAAACTAATTCTGCTGTCCCTAGAATATGTGATATCTTTTCTTTTACATGGCTTGTTCCCTCTATTCCATTATATTCGGCAACTAGAGCAGCTGCGCTAGCTAATACTTCTGACATTGCTGCTTTACACCCCGTGTAAGAATGACGATGATAATGGGCAAACATTAATGCTAAAAATCCTGCAAAAGGCGTTTGTTTATGATCAGAATGACCATTTAAGAAAACGCGCTCTTTTGGGATAAAAACATCATCAAATATAATAAATGACTCACAATCACCGAGAGATAAGGTTGCAGGTTTCATGTGCTCGGGGATATTTTTAGGTTGATGAAAATAAGCAGGTCTTACCAGTAATTTTACACCCTCCCAATCAGCTGGAATCGCAAAAGAAACAGCATAATCATGGTCTTCTGGCATCATCATCCGACAGGGAACTGCGATAATTTCATGGACATAAGGTGTATTTGTGATACAGCATTTTGCGCCACGGACTATTATTCCGTCATCTCTAGTTTCGATAACCCGTAAATAAGCATCCGGATTTTCTTGTTCAGAGGGACGTTTTAAACGATCACCTTTCACATCTGTTGATGCACAAGAACCCGCCAAGTCATTCTCTTGAAAATACTTTAAGAACTTCTCGAAATTTTCATAATATTTAGTACCTAATGCTTGATCACACTCATAGGTAATAACAGAAAGAGCATTCAGAGCATCTATTCCCATACATCTTTGAATACAACCCGAAACTCTATGACACAAAACTTTTGTCATTCTTTGCTTTTTGAATAAATCCTCTTTACTCTGATGGATATGGCAAAATCTATTTATTTTTTCTCCGGTTAAATGAGAAGTTGCCGTACATAGATCTTCAAATTTCTTATCATGAGCAAGGTCATACGTCTCACGTAGAATATTAATTCCCCCTCTTATTCGAGGATCATCTCTACCAACCAGTTCGTCACCTATCCAAATATTCCTCTTCATCGAGTAGAGTGACTCAAGATATTCTTCAAAAGTTTTCATATGTAGAATAATATCCTACTTTAAAAAAAATTATTTACCTGAATTTTAAGAGTCACCATTAATATAATAGAAGTTATTGAGCAAATATCTCTGCTATTACGGTTTCAAGAAGCGGAACATCTTTTAACGCAACGATTTGGTTAGTTTGAGCATGTATATTTAAAGCTCGCCACACAGAAGGAGTTTTTCGTATCCGTTCAGTAAATCGGGATAACTTTTGTTTAGCTTGATAAGTTTGACCTTTGAATAAATAACACACAAGGAAGGTTTCAACTGATTGCATTAGAATATTGTACTCACCAAATTTCGCTCTATCAAGTCCCTTGGAAAAAAGTTCAGCACTAAAAGCGTTAAGCGCGGTTAGGAAGGCACTTATGATATCTTCCTCAAAAGACCATTCTTCTACAAATGAAGTTGAGAATACAGCATTTCCTCCCTCTGAAATAATTATAAGTAGTACTGGTATTTCTGGAGCTAATCTTGGTGGATCTATAGCTCGTTTTCCTTGAATAAGTTCTATAACCCCATCTATTGATGCTAATTTTATACGTTCCGACAAGGGAGCATTTGTTCTCTTAAGGGTATCCCATATATTTATTTGTTCCAATAATTTATCATGTTCACTTGAAATCTTAATGGCCAATAAGTTTAGACCATTCATTTCAGCTGTTTTTTGAGCTTTATTTAGCAATTGTTTAGCCTTATCAATGTCCATTTGGATTAATGCTAGTTTTGCCTCCAGTAAATTAGTCTCAGCTAACCACAAATAAGATGATTTTTTCTCTGCAATCTTAACCATTTTATTTATTATCGGAGTTATTTCATCTAAGATATCTAGATTATTAGTCATCTGTAGTTCCTCTAGGAAAAGCTCACATAAGTTAACTAGTGAGAGTAGATGTAATTGAGGTGCTACGCCATTAACTTCAGCAATTTGTTTTAATAAAATTTCAGCTTCTGAACGATTGCGGATTCGTCCACTTGTTTTTAATACCAATGCTTTCGCTATTTGATATGCCTGATTATACATCTTGCTTTCCGTTTGATCGGAGAAATCCCTTAAGATTTCTAAATATTTTTGTGCTTGCTTACGAGAATCTTTTTCAAGATTTATCAAAACCAGATAAAAAAGGGAAGGTATAATTCCGTATTGGAGATTTAATTCCTCGGAAAGTGACAAACTTAGTTTTAAGTTTTCTGCAGCACGATAATAATCACTTTTCATCCTATATGTAGCCCCAATACCTAATAAATTGAGAATAAGCTCATCCTTGTAATTTAAATCCTTAGCAAGTCCAATTGCTTTTTTATATTGTCTTAAAGCCCGATCTAATTCACCCTTTTCTCTGTAAATAGCAGCGAGAGTCTGTAATGCATCCATTCTCGCTCGATAACTAATCTCTTTAATGGATAAGCTTAATTTACCAATCTCTAAAGCTTTATTGAAATCTCCTCTACTATAATGAATGCGACTTACTGAAACAAGGCATCTCGCTATGCCAATTTTATTTCCTAATTCTTCTTGAAGTTTCAATCCCTTTATGCCATAAGTTAAAGCTAGATCATTTTCATTATTCATTATATATGTTTGTCCAAGATGCCAATAAATCTGCGCAATATCAAGCTTTTTCCCTATCTCTTCACGTAATTCCAAACACAGTAGAGCTAGTTCTAAGGATTCGGAATGGTCTAACTTAAAATAACAGATTACAGATTTTAAAAATAAAAAATCAGCGTGTAATCGAGAAAAATCAACTGATAATTCGTCATCTAGAGAATTAAATAATTTTTCGCTCTCGACTATATAATTAAGAGCTTCTTCTAATTTTCCTAGAAAAATAATGTGTGATTTAATCAGGAGTGCATCAATCGCTTCAAAATTCTTTCCAAGTTCTTGGCTCATTAGATAAGCAAGCTCACCAACTTTTTTAGCTTCGAGATAGGAACTAGTGTAATTGTATATTCTTCCCTTTAAAAGAAGCATCGATAACTTTTCTTCAGAGGTTCCAGTCTTTTTCTTTTCGTAATTCTTAATTATCTTTAGAGCTTCCTCAAATTTCGATTCATACATCAGCTGCTTAGTACGTTTTATTTCTTCAGATCTTAAATCAAGCAATTCTTATTCTCTCTAAGTTATGAAAGTTGGTTGAGATTCATTTTAAATTGTATAAATATATTCATGTTATAACTGAAAAAAAAGAAGGATATTTTACTTAAAAGATTTTGTGGTTTAGTTAAGAAATTACAGAAGCTAAAATAAGTATTTTCATAATAATAAGTTCTTAAAAATATTGAACGAATTAAGAATAATAGCAGAATTATTCGTATCATGTTTCTTGGTGCAATCACAGTATTCTTCAGGGGATAAGGGATATGGAAAAAAGCATTTTATGCAAGAACTATTTTTAATACAGTCATCACAATTTCTTCTTTCTGTTATTTCTTTTTGAAGACGCTGGAGATTTAGCATTATATCCGAAAATGATGCTCCTACTTTACCTATTTGATCAGAATGCCAACAAATATGAATAGAATCATCCCTTCTTATTATGATTGTATCTAGTGTTTGACAATTTGCTTTTTTAGAAGTCCATCTACATAAATTTTGAAAATAAGGTAAGGGTTTGCTATTTATAAGCTTTTTGTAAGGATTTTCGCTTTTTGAAATATCAACTAGTAGATTATAAATAGCTCTAGTATCAGTTGCAGTATTATCAATACAAATTAAGTTTTTTATATTGTTATTTCCTTTCTTGTATTCTAAAAAACCTAGATTCGTATTTGTTATTTTTAAGGGTAAACCCATCTTTTTACCTGAAAAAAGCGATCTACCCGGGATTAAGATAGAGGAGCTTTTTGAATTTCTCCGATAGTATCTCTCATAATACATAGTGGGAGAAAATTCATTATAAAGAATTTTTGTATTATTTTCATGGTGTTTTACATATTTATCTTTATTTGAATAGATATGTATAATAGTACCATTTATAGCCAAATTTTCTTGTAGCCATTTTACTAGTGAGATATTTATAATATCATTGTAAATGATTACATTATCAAAATATGGCTTAAATTCTTTTCGTTTAGGATATAATGATAAAATTTTAAGGTTCTTATAATCAATATTCTTCCGTTCGTTTTCCATTGCAGATTTAGGAGCCATTTTAATTTTATCTATATCAATTGGATGGATGGTTTGAGTGAATACCCTGTTTTTTTTTCCTATATGTTCTATTTTGAATCCATATTTTTGATGATTTTTAGAGATTGGAGTACCTTTATAAATACGAAACCGGTTATGCTGATAAAAATCTATATCTAATTGTCTTACCAGTGATAGTGTTCTTTTTGCATCTTGAAGAGACTCATTAGGTAAACCAACCATTATACTCACATATACAGGACTCATACCAATCTTTTTCGCATATGATGTCATATTTTTCAATCGTTCAATGAATTCATTCTCTTTTTCAAAATTACCTGAATCTAGATCCTCTGGAGGATTTACTTTACCTATTGTTCTTAAAACTCTCGGAACAGCACTTTCCAGAGAAAATCCTAATGAAACAAAACCTGCTTGCTTCATTAAGTCTAGTAGGTCTTCGGTAACTTTATCACAACGAGTTACACACGTTAATGGAATCTGAATATTATTATCAATAATTTTCTCACAAATTCTTTTTATCCTTGTAGGGATTATCGTAAAACTATCATCATGAATGGGAACCCTTTCTAAGGGTATTTTAGATTCATTGAGATATGTTAATTCTTCAATTACTCTTTTTACTGAGTGGAAAAAAATATTTCTCTTACTGAACACAGCACAATTGCAATAAACACAATTTTGATTGCAACCTCTAGCTGTAATTATTCCTGTTGAAGAAGCTTCAGATATTGGAATGACCTTTGAGATGTAAGGTGAAGGATACTTATCCAAATAATTTTTAATAAATCTATTTGAAAATAATGCATTCCTATCTGCATTAATGATAACTTGATTGTCCTTTCGATAAGCTATGCCTGTAATATTAATTAAGTTAGCGCTATCTAAATTGAAATTATTTTCAGATAATTCTGACAGTAATTCAAGAACTGTTTCTTCTCCTTCCCATCTAACACAAATATCCACAGTTAGGTTGCTTTCTAATATCTCGATTGATTGTACACTGGGGGTAGGACCTCCAAAAATTACGATAATGTTTGAATTAAAAGCTTTTAATCCTTTGCTTATTAATGCACATTGCATATAATTGCTATTATAAACTGTGAATCCAACAATTTTAGGATTATAACTTGCTATTTGCTTGACACATTCTTTTACATTAAAGGTCTCACTAGAGATAAATTGTTCAGCATTAATACTATTTTGTCGTAGATACGCTATTATATATGCTGATCCTAAGTGATATTCAAAATTTGAGGTGGCTAATACTCCACCAGATGGAAAAATCATCAAAATATCCACACACTTCTTTCCCATAAATAGATCCCACTTCTTAAATAATTTTAATAACTCTTAGAACCACTTGGTTAAATTTAAACATAACGTTGATTTATTTAAAAAAAATAATTTAATTCCCTTAAATTCAGAGATAAAATTATAAATCTAAAATAATCTATAAAATATCTTTATGTGGCATTTAATTTAGTTTAGATCATTTTAAATATTCACAATCGGACCAACGAACTCTAAGTTCAATATTCTGCTCCCCAAACTACATGAATTGGTGGAACTTTCCCTTCATTTTTATATTTTTCTTCTAATGCTTTTTTATCATCTTCGCTTTCTATACTGTTTATTTCATCGATTAGCTTTTGACCTTCATCCGCACCAAACTTATCTAAAATCAATTCTCCGAAAGTTTTATCTGTTGTTTTTGGCATTTTTTTCCCATTTTTTCTTAATAATTATTTCTATATTTTCTCAATATTTAAAGCTTATACTTTTTTGTGAACCATATCCTCAATTATTATCAGTATTTAATGAACTGCAGATAATTCATTAGTAAAAATCTTATTCACTACATTCCCAAGAGATTGTGGTTTATCAAGTTCTAATACTTCACCGGTTTTTACCGCTCGATTCAACATTTCCCAAATCTCTGTATTCTCTTTTATAGCTTTCGAAAAGCGATTTAACTTCTGTAAACCTGGATAGGATTGCCCTTTTATTACATAACACACCAGAAATGATTCAACCGGATTGATAAGGATTAAGTTTTCTCCGATTTTGATACGATCAATCGATTCGGAAAAAACCTCAGAGCTAAATGTGTCAAACGCAGACATGAATGAACTAAAAAGCCAATCAATATCCCAATTCTCTCTAAATGAATAATTAAAATATGAAACTCCACTTCTATCCATAATTAAAAGTAAAAGGGGTTCTTCTTCAACTAATTCGGGTGGATCTATAGCGCGTTTTCCTTGTAATCTTTCTATTACTCCATTAATCGAGGCCATCTTTATTCGTTCCTCAATTGAGGCATCTCTTTCTTTAAGCTCATCCCAAGATTTAATCTGATCAAGTAAATTATCATGTTCACTTGAAATTTTTTGAGCCATAAGAGTATATCCATGTAACTCAGCAATTTTTTGTGCTTCTGTCAATAATTTCTTTGTACCATTAAAATCCATTTGGATCAGTTTTACTTTTGCTTCTGCCAGCTTCGCTGTAGCTAAAGTCCCATATGATTTTTGTTCTTTAGAGAATGCAAGAAGTTGTGTTATTAGTGGATGAATTTCTTCTAAGATATCGGGTTCATTAAATAATTTTAATTCCTCTAAGTAAAATTCGCATAGATTGGCAAGAGAAAAAACGTATAAATCTGGTGAATAGGGGTTTTTAACAGTTTGCTTGAGAAGTTTTTCTGCTTCAGCCCTATCTCGACTTCGATGACTTTTTTGTAACATCATTGCTTTTGCCATATTATATCCAGCTATAAGGAATCTGTCATTATATTCTTCACTAAATTCCTTCAATTGATCTATAATTTCTTGAAGTTCACTTTTTGAATCTTGTTCATAATATATCAATCCTTGATAAGCTAATGATAATCCAATTCCTAAAATATTATTTGTATTCTTAGAAAGTGTTAAACCCGGTTTTAAATATTCTAATGCTAACTTATATTCTCTTTTCTGAATGTAAATAGCTCCAATTAATATCTGGAGATTGACAAAAGCCCCATAAAAACTATTTTTCTCTGCAAGTGAAAAGCCTCTCTTAAAATATCGTAGGGCTCTTTCTAATTCACCTTTCGTGTTATATATCAAGCCAATATAAGTGCAAGCAGAAGTTTTATCTAATTCACTTATTAATCCAGTTGATAAACTCTTCTTACAAAATGATAAAGCTTTATTTACTTCACCAATAAGATAATAAATCCTCCCAATCAGTAGAAGGGTCGTTGCGGTTCCAATGGGATCCCCTACTTCTTCAAATAATTTTAAACTCTTTAATGCATATTCTAAAGCAATCTCATGTTGGACTTGTGCTTCGTATATAAATCCAATAATCTGAAGAGTATAAGCAATTTCTGTCTTTTTATTAAACTTTTCATATATTTCAAGACATTTTTTTGCTGTTTCGAGGGCATTTTTATAGTCATTTTGATAAAAAAAAGCCCAGGATTTCCTAAATAATATATTCCCCTTTTGCCGACTGATAAATGT
>JBHLOJ010000187.1:0-3906 GCA_048940605.1 Promethearchaeota archaeon | reverse complement strand
TTCACCCCCGCCGTATGATCCCAATGTGAATGGGTAAGCAAAATCTTATGAATTGGGTAAATCTTAAACTTCTTTAGTTTTTCTACAATTAGTTCTGCCACATCTGCTGAAGATGTATCAATCAGCAACCGAGTTCCATCATTTTCAACAACGAATAAAGAAAGACTTCTTGGGGCTCCAAATAAATTCCCATCAATTAAATAACTATTATCATTAAATTTTCCTTCCTTATAGATAAAAACCAATTTAATCACTATTTCTTGCTTAAATAAGCTTAATTAGTTTCTCTATCAATAAAAATAAAAAAAATTAGAAGATATTTTAATTAAATTACATCATTCCTAATTCCTGTGGACCCGCTGCACCTTCCCTTTTATCGGGCAAATCCTTCATTAATTCAGGAAATTTCTCAGCTAATTGTTGTGGAGTAAATGTTTGCCAGTCATTTGATATTTTCTTTACAGCACGCCATCCACGATATACCCATACTTTATCACCAATAGCTCTAAACACTTCCCCATTAATACCCTTAGCAGCATCTGAAGCTAAATAAGCAACTAATGGCGCAAAATGTACTGGATTAAAAACATCAAAACCATCTTTCGTTTTCCTTTCCATAAATCCAGCCATTCTTGGTGTTAAATCAGTAGTCATACGGGTTCGAGCACTTGGTACAACACAATTGACAGTTGCATATTTAGCTAATTCTCTAGATACAATTACTGTGAAAGTAGCTATTCCAGATTTAGCAGCTCCATAATTTGATTGACCTACATTACCATATAAACCAGAATCTGATGCAGTATTAATTATCCTACCAAAGTTTCCTAAGGATTCGTCAGCTTTACCTTTTTCTCGAAAATAAGAAGCTGCATGTCTAGTTAAATTAAATGTACCCTTTAAATGAACAGCAATAACAAGATCAAACTCTTCTTCAGCCATGTTAAATATCATTCTATCTCGTAAAATGCCAGCATTATTCACAACGATATCTAATTTACCAAACTCCGAAATTGCCTGATCAATCATAGCTTTAGTTTTATTAAAATCAACTACTGAATCATAATTTGCTATAGCTTTCACTCCAAGAGCTTTACATTCTTCAACTACAGCATCAGCAATCTTAGCATCCTTATCTAGATGACTGGCACCGCCACCGATATCATTAATTACTAAATTACATCCTTCTTTTGCCATAAGTAGGGCTTCTTCGCGTCCAACACCACGACCAGCTCCTGTAATTATGGCAACTTTTCCATCTAACATTCCCATAGTAAAATCACTTTTTATTTTTAAAAATTATTTAGGGTATGAAATTAAACTTTAACTTTAAATCTTTCATATTCTTAAGATCTAAATCCCCCGTGTTTATAGTAAAACCACTATCAACCACGATCTTTAGACCAAATTTTGTTGTCATCATTGTAAATGATGAAAACGTTAGCGTTATATTCTTATAGAATTGAAATTTTTAATGAATAGAGATTTATATGACAAATAAAATTGAAATTCATGGATATTGCGAAGAAAGATTTGAACCTGTTAAAAAAGTTTTAGCACAGAATATAGAGTCTGGTTCGGATATAGGTGCTTCCTTTGCTGCTACAATTGATGGTAAATTTGTAATCGATATCTGGGGGGGCTATACTGATGCTGCTCAAACGCGAGAATGGGAACGAGATACAATAGTCAACGTTTTTTCAACAACTAAAGTTATGTCTGTTCTTTGTGTACTTATGCTCATAGATAGGGGTTTTATCGATTTAGATTCCCCTGTAGCTAATTATTGGCCTGAATTTTCCCAATCAGGTAAGGAACAATTACCAGTTCGTTATCTACTTAGTCATACTGCTGGTCTGCCGGGTTTTAGTAAAGTGATTAAAATGGAAACTCTATATAACTGGGAGGAAATAATTAACATATTAGCTGCTCAAACACCATCTTGGGAGCCAGGAACTAGGAGTGGATATCATGGCATAACTCAAGGATATTTATTAGGTGAATTAGTTAAACGAGTCTCAGGAAAAACCATTGGAACTTTTTTCCGGGAAGAAATATCGGATCCTCTTAATGCTGATTTTCATATCGGATTATCCGAAGAACATGACTCAAGAGTTGCTGATCTTATTGCACCTCCTCCTGATCCTTCTCAATTAATGGAGAATAATGAAGAATTAAGGGCAGCAAGAGGATTTTTTGACCCCATTTTACCCATAGAAAAATGTCTTACTCGAGAATGGCGTGGTGCCGAAATTCCTGCTGCTAATGGTCATGGAAATGCGAGGTCTGTAGCCCGAATAGGAGCAGCAATAGCATGTGGAGGTGAACTTGATGGTGTACATTTACTTTCATTAAAAACAATTGAGAAAGCCATCGAAGAGCAATCTTACACTAAAGATTTAGTAATGCAAATTCCAATACGATGGGGTTTGGGATTTGGATTAAATAGTAAGGAAATCCGTTTGGGTCGAAATCCACGTGCTTTTTGCTGGGGAGGGTGGGGAGGCTCTTCTCTTGTTATGGATCTTGATGAAAAAATTAGTTATGCCTTTGTAATGAATAAAATGAATAACACACTTTTAGGAGATGCGCGTTCAGCTAATCTTGGTAGAGCATTTCTTAAATCAAAGTAAAAATCAATAAATAGTAATAAGAGAATAAAAATATTTTTAAAAACAAATAGAAAACAAAAAAAAATCAGATATGTGAATTTTATGCATCGAGATTTTCGATTACAGTTGCTACTCCCTGACCGCCTCCAACGCAGGCGTTTGCTACACCATACTTAGCTTTTTTATCCTTTAATATTCTAGCCAAAGTTCCCGTAAGTCTTATCATGGTACAACCTAAAGGATGACCAATTGCAGTAGATCCTCCCATAACGTTAACAATATCCCATGGTAAATTATACTTGTCCATACAATTCAGAGTTACTATACAAAAAGCTTCATTGATTTCCCAATAATCTATTTCATCAGCAGTCAATCCTGCATATTCTAATGCCTTTTTAGTAGCAGGAACTGGGCCTCTACCCATTGTAGATGGATGAACTGCTGCCCAACCAATGGATAGAATTCTTGCCATTGGTTCCAGACCTCTTTTCTTTGCTTCTTCAGCTGTCATTGATACTGCTGCTGTAGCACCCGCATTTAAAGGTGAAGAATTCCCAACTGTTATAACACCTTGTTCTGTTCCCTCTCTTTTCACATAACCCTCTTTACCACCATTCTTTTCTAAATAGAATGGTTGTGATAACCTTGGTAATTTAGCATGGCTTTCCATACTCGAAGGTCTTGAGTTCAAATCTCTATCGACTATCATAGGAGTATTTACATCATCAGGTACATGACCCTCAAGTGGTATAATTTCACCTTTTAACCATCCATCTTCATAGCTTTTAACTGCTAAATTATGACTTCTTACACCGAATTTATCTAATTCTTCCTTGGTAAAAGTAGGTACTTCTTCTTCATAAAGTTTCTGAGCCGTTTGAAGCATATTGAAGGATGTTTGCATTTCCAGATCAGGTCGATAAAATTCACTACCCTTTTCTAATAATTTTAAATTTGGTTCGGTTCCTCGACCTCTAACTCTTGTCATATGTTCAAAACCGGTAGCCAATACAGCATTCGCATTTCCAGTCATTAATTCCATAATACCGATATGCATTCCTGAACCAGCTGAACCACATTGTCTATCAATAAAAAATGCCGGTACATTTACAGGGAAGCCAGCTAAAAAGATAGGAAGTCTCCCTCCATATGTCCAATTCTCTAAAACACCTGCAGCAACTCCCACTGAAACTTCTTCCATGTCTTTTCTTTCTATGCCTTTATCAGCTAATTTTTCATCGAAAAATTTCTTTAGAAGTCTTGCCAATAATTCGTCGCCTCTAATTTCTCCAAA
>JBHLOJ010000080.1:3450-16524 GCA_048940605.1 Promethearchaeota archaeon | reverse complement strand
TCTATACAATTCAATAATTTTAAACTTTCAATTGAGTAAAATAATTCACTAATCAAATCATAACTAGTATCTACAGATATATCAAGTAGTTCTAAATTTCTATAAATTCTTTGTACTACGGTATTCAATAATTTGTAATCTGTTAGCTTTTCAAGGGTATTTCGCATATAATTTATAAAAAGAACATAATAGGTAGCTTCAGAAGTAACAAATCCATCCCGATACTGTCGTATACCTTGAATATTAACACGTGTTTCAATTTCTTCTAAAATAGCTTTAATTTGATCCTCCATATCACTAATTCCAAATTGTCTATATATTTTTAAAATTACCACCAATTGTGAAGTCTCAAGGTTTTGCAAATAGGTCGGTTCGAAAAACCTTGGTTCTGATTTCAAGAGTTTGGTTACTTGTTCATGGTTTAACCATAATTTCATTAACATAGTTGATTTGAAGAAGTAGTAAGCACCATCTGTAGCCTCGAGAATCGGAGATTCATATCTATCTTCAGCCTCCTCAAGTAATTCCAACAAAAAATCTTTAATTTTTTTTTTATCAATATTTATCTTCATGGATTTAGCTAAATAAATTCCGCAGAAATAAATATCAGGATTTTTTAAAGATACTAAAGGAACATCTATTAGCCATTCATCAACTTTTTCTTCTAAATACGATTTTATATGAGAAAAATCAAATCTTTTTTGGAGATGGAAGAAATCAATAATTCTATAAATTAAATATATTAGTTGAAGCTTATACTGAGGCTCTTCTAAATCCTCCAAACTTTCAATTTCCTGTTTACTTTTTATCAATTTACTAATTACTTTTTCTTGAATGTGGATATATTTTCTTAAATTTTCCATTTTTTCTGGAGCTCTTTCAAAGAGAGTTTTTAAATTTCTTAATTCTATTATTAATTCAAGCGAAAGAAATCCCTCATCTTTGAATTTTAGCATAAGAGGTGCTGTTCCTGCTTCAACAAGATAAGTAATTATTTTTTCTAAAAAAATCTCATATATTAAGGGAGCGGTTTTGGTTTCATAAAGATCTACAACAGAAGAGATAAAATCTTTTTCTTCTTCCTTTAACTCCAAATATGGATCAGTAAATTTATTCTCAATTTCAGTTTGTTTAAAACCTAATTCAATAAAATGATTTTTAATGAATAAACAGAATTTATCATGAAAAGTATCTAAATTTTCTTTTTCTATTACCTTATTACCAAAATGATCTATGATCTTTACTTTAAAATAATTATCTATATTATTATAAAAAGAATCAATGTTGTTTAGATATAATTCTAAAATATTAAATAATCCTTGAAATATCATTCGTTAAAAAATAATATAGAAATATTTTCAGATTATTTTATTATTATTATAAAAAAATTAATACTTTATTATTATTAGTTAAAGTTAAATCAATTTAGAATAATATAGATTGTTTCGGATTTTTCAGTTAATAACTTACCTAAATTGGAGTTTCTGTTAAACTTTTTGTATATTTTAATGTTTCTCTTATTCAATTTCAATGAAATTCCTATATTATGATAATTTGCCAATTTATTTAATATAACAATTACCTAGTCCACAAATGCATACAGATGTAATTCTATAACCCAAATTTACATTATAAAAATGAACTATTAGTAATATAATCCTTTTAGGCTATCCTTTCTAAGCTAAATGGATAAGTTTATAGGTATAAATTTATTATATTAACTAAAATTATTTTTTAAAAACAAGTTAAGATGAGTTTGGTTGAATGGAAAAAAAAAATTTTATCTACTATTAGGAATTTTCCAATTTGTATTAATTTTTATTGTATTTTTTACAGTTGATGGAATAATAACCTTTACTTCAGCTCAACCAACTGATGATAATTATTACTATTATAATTCAATTACAGCAGCAGCTCTAGCAATTGCAGCATCTATCTCAGTTGCTGCAGCGGTATTGGGAAGTGCGATAGCTTTAAAAACAGTCGGAACCGCAGCGATCTCTTCACTTTCGGAACGAGAGGAAACTTTTTTTAAAGCCTTTTTAGTTGTAGCTTTATGTGAAGCTTTAGCAATCTATGGGTTAATAATTGCCATACTCTTGTGGACACTGATTCCTACTCCTCCATAAATTAAGGTTTAATATTTATTAGATTTTTTATATTTTCTAAAATTTGGTGGTTTATAGTTGAGCACGATCGTTCCATCTTATGCGTATACCTATATTAAAATTGCCTTTTTGAGGAGTTTAATTGTTGATGATATCTCTCTGCAAAATTTTAATAAAGCTAAAAATATCAATAAAGTTTTAGAAACTATTAATCCATTTTATCCAGATTTAAATATCAAGACAATAACTATCGAAAATATCGAGTTAGCACTATATCATAATTATATTAAGATGGTAGGAAAAATTATGTTATATTCACCACCAAATATGAGATTATTTCTAAAAAATTACCTTTTAAAATTTGAAATAATTAATATTAAACAAATTATTATCGCTTCAATTCTAGGTATAGAACTTAAAAAGAAGAGAAAAAAAGTTAATTTCCAAGTCGAAGAATATTTAAATAATACGGAATTTATTGAAGATTTGCTAAAGATCAGCTCTTTAGATGAATTTCAATTATATTTTAAAAAAACTAAATATAAAATCCCAATAAGAGAAGGGATCTCTTATTTTAAAAACTATAATGAAATTTTTGTTTTAGAAGCTTTTTTAGATAAATTTTATTATGAAAATATGATAAGCCAGTTAAGGAATTTGAATACAAAAGAAAAAAAAATAATAACCGATTTTGTAAAATACAAAACAGAAATTTACAACATAAAAACTATCTATCGAGGTTTAAAAAATAAAATTGAAAAGGAATTATTATCTCAATTTCTAATAGATTATTATTTATTTTTAGACAAAGCTAAGATTGATTATTTACTTAATATAGGGGATTCTCAGTTATTAATGTCCTTAATAGAGAATTATTTAAAAAACGTTAAAGAAATAAAAAAATATTATAAAAATATAGTTATTGATAAAGAACATTTCATTCACTCAATTGAAAAGATATATTTTAATTATTATTTTAAGAAATTTAAAATCCAGATTGATGATATTGATTTAATCACAATTTTCAGGATAATAGAGCTTATAATCAAAAAAGAAAATGAAATTCGATTTAATATTATTCCTAAAGCAATTGAAATTATTAACAAAAAATTTGAAGAATTGAAATTATTAAATTAAGAAAAAAAAAGTTGTTATACTAATGAGTTTCTTTGAATGGATTGAAGAAATCGAGAAAATTTATAAAGATTTAATTGATAAAGCTAAGAAAGAAAATCTAAGTGAATTAGAGAATCTAAGATCTGAACAAGAAAAGAACATGGAAAAAAAGATTGAAACCAATCAAAAAATAGTTGATTCAGCTTTAAAAAACCAATTAAAAATTCTAGAAGATAAAACTACCTTCATTACAGAAAAAATAAATGATTTTAAAAAAAAAATGGAAAAAGAATATCAAAACTCTAAAGAGAATTTATTTGAAATATTAATAAAAGATATCGGATTTGATTTTTAATGGTAGAACAGAAAATTCATGTATTAGGTGACGAAGATATTGTTTTACTATTTGGACTTTTAGGAATAGATGGTACTGTAGTTGAAAATGATGAAGTTTTTCTTAAAATATTTGAAACTTTGACTAATGAATCTTCAATTGGAATGATAATTATCTTTTTGGAATTGTCAGATGAAATTTTAGATTCTATTTTAGAATTCAAGATGAGTAATAAAAGCCCATTTATATTTTTAATACCAAATATATTCAAATCCGATATAGAGAATCGAGATATTATTTTTAATAAAATTTATGAATCTATCGAACAAATTATAACCTCAGAGATGTAGAACTATATCAGACTCTAGTGCTTTTAAGGGAAGGTTTGGAAAGCTAGGATTATATCTTATTAATAAAGCTAAAGACGAAATTAAAATTATGGATGAACAAACACTTTTCCAAATCGCAGAAATAAAAAAAAGATATAGAGAAAGAATAGAAGATAGTTCATTAAAAATTAAAAATAATTTTATTGAAACCTATAATAAACGTCTAAATAACGCCTTATCTTCAACACTTTTAAAAATCAAAGAAGAAACATTAAATGTTAAAAATGAATTAATATCAAATCTGATTATAGATTTAAATCGAGAACTAGAAAAGAAAATAAAGGATAATTATGCAAAATACATACAATTTTTACTGGAAATTTTTAAATCCATCAAACATTTGATAGATAAACCACCTGAAATTGTAATAAACTTAAATTCAAAAGATTATAAATACTTTATTAATAATTTTGATAAAATTCAAGAGATTTTCGAAAATAATGTGACATTGAATCCTTCCAAAGAAGAATTTATTGGAGGATTTAGAATTTTACAAACTAAAATGAATATTTCTTATGATTTCTCTATTACAAGTTTAATAAATAAAAAGAGATCACTAATTGAAATTGAATTTTCGAAAGTCTTTTCAGATATTTATTTAGAAATTAATGAAATAGTACAAAACTACGAAAAATTCATCCAAAACCAAAAGCTATCTATTAAGGAACATTTGAAAAATTATGAATAAGACAAGTAAAAAAGTTTATGAAGAGTTTACATCCGGCTATATATCAGCGATAAATGGATCACTAATAGAAATTAAAGGGTTTGAGAAGGAAGTTCGCATTCATGATTTAGTAAGAGAGACGGAACATAACATTTTAGGAGAAGTGATCCAGATTTATTCAAATCACGTAACTGCTCAATGTTTCGAGAGCACAAATAATTTAAAACTCGGGGAAAAAATAATTAATTTAAAAGAACCACTTTCAATGGAATTGGGACCGGGACTATTAGGTAATGTTTTCGATGGCATTCAAAGGCCCTTAGATATCACATTTGAAAATACTCATAAAGGTTTTCTTGATAGGGGCAATGATCTTCCATCATTATCAAGAGTGAAAAAATGGCATTTCAAACCTCATAAAAAAGTTAAAGATTTAGTAATTACCGGTGATATTATTGGAACTGTTCAGGAAACTTCTTTAATTGAACACAGAATATTAGTACCAGTTGGAATCACAGGAAAATTAAGTTACATTGCCTCAGAGGGAGAATATACTATCATGGATGAAATTTATATAGTAAAGACCAAAACTAGTGAAAAATCTTTCTCAATGCTGCAGAAATGGCCAATAACCAAAAGTAGACCTTATAAAAGGCGTGAAAGCCCGGTTGAGCCATTAATAACGGGTACACGTGTGATTGATCTATTATTTCCTATCGCAAAAGGAGGTACTGTTGCAGTACCAGGAGGATTTGGGACAGGTAAAACTGTTATCCAACAATCTTTGGCTAAATGGTGTAATGCTGATGTTATTATTTTTGTAGGATGTGGTGAACGAGGAAATGAAATTGCTGATGTTTTAAAGCAATTTTCGGAAATTATTGATCCAAAAAGTGGAAGACCACTATTAGAACGTATAATACTAATCGCTAATACATCAAATATGCCAGTATCTGCTCGTGAAGCGAGTATTTTCTCAGGGGTTACAATTGGTGAATATTATCGTGATATGGGATATGATGTTGCAGTATTAGCAGATAGTACCTCAAGATGGGCAGAATCCTTGCGAGAAATTTCAGGCTTATTAGAAGAAATGCCAGCTGAAGAGGGATATCCAGCATATCTACCATCAAAAATCTCAAGTTTTTATGAAAGAGCAGGTGTGGTAAACATATTAGGCGAAAACGATTCGGGTAAAGAAAGACTTGGTTCTTTAACTATAATTGGCTCAGTATCACCGCCTTCTGGAGATTTTAGTGAACCAGTAACAGCAACAACAAAACGGTTTGTCCAAGCATTTTGGGCTCTAGATGCTAATTTAGCTTATTCTAAGCATTATCCTGCGATAAATTGGCTTAATTCATATTCAAATTATCCTGATTACATAGTTGATTGGTGGACTGAAAAAGACATCTTTTGGCCAGAGCTTAACATCGATTGGTACGAATGTAGAAATCAAATAAATAATATTCTTTCACAAGAAAATGAATTAAAAAATATAATGCAATTAATTGGTGAAGAAAACTTGCCTGATGAACAACAATTAATTCTTTTTATTACAAAATTGATAAGAAATGGTTATTTAATACAAAATGCTTTTGATAACATTGATAATTTCACAGGAGTTAAAAAGTTGATTGGACAGATTAAATTAATTCTTTTATTATATAAGGAAGGGAAAGAATTATTAAAATCAGGGTATTTAATTGAAAATATCAAAAATCTTGATGTGATCGATGATATTTTAAGAATAAGTTATTCAATTTCTAATGATGATTTTTATAAAATAGAAAACTTAAAGAAAAAGTTACTTAATGAAATTGAATCATTAAAGTTATCATATGGAGTTTTAAAAGAGAAATGAGTATAATTTATGGAAAAATACAACAGATTGTTGGACCTTTAATCTTTTTGAGTAATGAACACGATGCTCAATATGGAGAAATAGTTAAAATTAATACAGATGATGGAATGGAACGCACTGGTCAAGTTGTTAAAATAAATGAAGAAACTATAATAGTTGAAGTATTTGAAGATACAGGAGGATTATCTTCAAATAATTCTAAAATTCTCTTCACAGAAGATTCCTTTAGAGTTAAATTATCTAATGATATGTTTGGTAGAACATTCAATTCAATTGGAAAACCTATTGATATAAATACTAAAAAGGTTTTAGATTCTGAGCTAATCACAGAAGTAGAGCGTGACATTAATGGTAAACCTATTAATCCATTTGCTAGAGAATATCCTTCTGAAGTAATACAAACGGGTATATCAGTAATAGATGGACTATTTACATTAATAAGGGGACAAAAACTCCCTATATTTAGCGGACAAGGAATGCCACACAATGCATTAGCAGCACAAATTGTCACTCAAGCAAAAGTATTAACGGAAGAACCTTTTTTAATTATTTTTTGTGGAATAGGCATTATTCAAGATGAAGCAATTTATTTCTTAAATAGATTTCAAGAAAGTGGAAACATACAAAACATAATCTCTTTTATTAATTTTGCGGATGATCCTATAATGGAACGTTTAATTATTCCTAGAGTTGCATTAACCACGGCAGAATATTTTGCGTTTGATAAAGATATGCATGTTCTGGTAATTCTAATTGATATGACCAACTATGCAGAAGCTTTAAGAGAACTTAGTTCTGCAAAGGAAGAGATTCCTAGCAGAAAGGGTTATCCTGGGTATTTATATACTGATTTCGCTTCTATATATGAACGAACGGGTAAAATAAAAGGTAAAAAAGGGACAATAACCCAGATTCCAATTTTAACAATGCCAAATGACGACATTTCTCATCCAATTCCAGATACTACGGGCTATATAACTGAGGGACAGTTAGTTCTTAGTAGAAATTTACATAAAATGGGAATATATCCTCCCTTTGAAGTTTTGGCTTCTATATCTCGGCTTATGAAGGATTCTATTGGTAAAGATACAACAAGAGAAGATCATACAGATATAAGCTCCCAATTATTAGCTTCTTATTCTAATTCCCTTGAAGTTAGAGATCTTATATCAATTGTGGGCGAAGATGGGTTAAACTTTAACCAGAGATGTAATTTAAAGTTTGGAGAGGTTTTCGAAAATAAATTTTTGAATCAGCAAAATGATGAAAATCGAGATTTTTCAGAATCTTTTGACATTGCATGGAATGCTTTATCTGAAATTCCAAAGAATCAGTTATTTAGAATTCACCAACAATTCATTAATAAATATTATAAAGAACAGGTGTGAAAATACCATTAGTTTTAGAGAATTTAAGCCAACAAAAACAAATTTAATGAGTCTACAGAAAAAATTAAATTTTGCTTTGAAAGGAGAAAGTTTTTTAGAGTTAAAACAAGAACAATTGATCTTTGAAATCAAAACCTTATGGAACGATTACAAAAAACTGCGCAAAATGTTTTTAAATTTATTAATAGAAGTTATGATTAAATTACACCAAACTTATAAAGAAATGGGAAAGAATAATTTTAAAATTATTAGTAGTCTGAGTAAAATCCAGTTTAAACCATCAATCAATATTCAATATATTAAAAGAATCGGAAACATAGTACCAAATATAGAATATGAACTTATAAAAGATGAAGTTCTTCCCGCTTATTCATTTGAATATACAAGCCATTATTTAGACGATTTGATTACTATGTTAACTTCTCTGTTTAAAAATATGATTAAGTTGTCTGAAATTGAAGATATTATGTTAAAACATTCTTTTAGCTATAAAAAAATAACTAGAAGGATCCATGGATTAAACAATATAATTATTCCCTCCCTTAATTCAGAAATTAAAAAAATTAAAGACATTTTAGAAGAACTTCAGCGAGAGAATTTTGTAAGATTAAAAAATACTAAAGATTTAATTTATAAAAAGAAGTCAATAAATGTGTGATCAAGATGGCAAATAAAACTGTGATGTGTTTATTTGATGTTAATATTCACAATAGTTTCAAAGATCTTCTATTACAAGAACTGTCTCAAATAAATTTAATTCATATAAAACCAAAACAAAAAATAGAGGAAAGTTCAGGGAAGGGAGATAACATTATCGAAAGGATTAAGAAATTAAGAGCTAACATAGAAGAATTATTCAAAGCTCTCAAAATCTCAGATTATGATTTACAAAATCTGAGACCGAAAAAAGATGAAAGAAAAGAATTCAAAGTTAAAGATATCAATGAACTAGTTACATATATGTTAGAAGAAATAAACTTTTACAACAATCGTGTTGTTGAATTAGAAAGATACATTTCAAGAGTGAAGATTGAGCTAAATAATATGAAAATTATTGAGGAAGGTTATACTTTTCTAAAAAAGATTAACTTTTCTCGAGATAATTTATTAAAATTAAATCAATTAGCACTTAGAGTATATATAACTTTTGCTAAGAACTTAAATAATCTAAAAAATCTTTTTGAATTCTCAAAATTTCCAAATTTCTATGAAACACAAGAAATTTCAGAAGATAGAATCATTTTTTATACAATTTATCCTTTAGATAAAGAAAGTGAATTAAAAGAAAGAGCCCGTATCATCCATGCAGAAGAAATCCCAATTTTAAGAAAATATTTACTTTCTGATGGAATCAACTTTGGTAGAATCCATAGTGAGGTAAACCAGATAAATAACACATTGATTAAATACGAGAAAGAATTGGAAAGGCTCAGAGATGATAATATTTTATTATTTGCCGCTATGCATGAGATTGTTACTAATATTGAAGAGTATACATGGGCTGAGCGGCAATTCGACGAGATAACTCCAAATCGATCACAACTTAAATTTTTTATTCCTATTAAAGTAAAAAAATCTGTAGAAAAACGATTGAGGGAAGTTTTCAAGGATCAAATAGCAATTCATTCAGTTGAAATTTCAAAAAAACCGCTCATTATATCAGAAGAAAAAGAACAGGAATTAAAATTAAAGGAGCCTTTTGTTAAACAATCTTTTAAGGCTGAACAATCCCCAATAAATGATGTTAAAATTGATGATAATTTAAGGGAAGAGACACCACGGATTATGAAAAATAATTTTCTTGTAAGACCTTTTGAAACTTTAACTAGAATGTATGGTGTTCCTTCGTATTCTGAAATTGATCCTACACCTTTTCTTGCAATCACCTTTACCCTCTTATTCGGGATTATGTTTGGGGATATAGGACATGGAATAGTTTTAATAATAGCTGGTTTAATAGGGGCTTTCATTTTTAGAAATAAAAAAGGGACAGATTTTCTAAATTTTTGTTGGATCATCTTCTATTGTGGTTGGGGGGCTATTATATTTGGTTTTTTGTATGGTGAATTTTTTGGAATGCAAGAGATAAAAATTGGAGGTCAAGTTCTTCTTCATCTTAGTCCAGTTACAATTCCATTTTTAAATCTTACATTACATAATCCTATTGGGAACATATTTACGGTTTTTTTATTTGCTGTTCTGATTGGTGTTTTACATATTAATTTAGGTTGGTTCATACAGTTTTTGAATTATTGGAGACAATCGAAAAAATATTTAGCCTTTTCAGATTCTATAGTAAAGATATTGTTGCTGACAGGTGGAACTATTTTGATTTTTGTATATCAATTTAATATAAATGCATGGTTAGCACCACCCTATCCAATTTTATTACCCTTGATTCCAGGTATTTTATTGATTATTTTGAAGCCTTTTGGTAAAATTCTTCATATCTCTTACTTAAAAAAAGAATCATATAAAGAATTGGTTGGTGAAGGATCAATGGAAACATTTGAGACGCTATTATCTATAATAAGTAATGTTGCTTCATATATTCGATTATTAGCATTGGCACTAGCCCATATTGCTTTAATGATTGCTATAGAAGCTATGGCAGGATTAATTCAGGGGGAAGGTATTCTTGTTGAAGTAGTAAGATCAATCGGCTTAATTTTTGGTAATATTGTTGTTATAGCAATTGAGGGTTTATTAGTTTTTTTAAACGCGTTGCGATTAAATTTCTATGAGTTCTTTTTCAAGTTTTATCATGGTTCCGGGACCGAATTCTATCCCTTCTATTTAGATGACAATTTTTCAATTATTAACTTTAAATTGAGCGCTGATAAGGATGTTATTAAAGAGGAAATTGAAAAAGAAATTGAATCGAAAAAAACTCAAGAGGATATTATTGAAGCAACCAATTATATTTCAAAAAAATATTTATAACTTATGTTTGTAATGGATTAAAAAATCATGGATAAAAATGAGTCAATCCCCTCAAAAAGAACCGTTTTTCTAAAATCTCTTAGTTTAATTCTTCTATTAATTGGTGTTTTTATCCTTTATTATATTTTAATTGAATTTCAAACAAATCTTATAGTTGTTATTTTAATTATAGTTTTTATCCTTTTAACTTTTTCAGGACTCATTTTCAGAAATAGAAGAAAAAAGAGAATTTATGATCAATTGTTTCCCGAAAGAAAAAAACGTCAACCTATTAAAAGGAGAGAAGAGTTTAGAATAAATACAGGGCCAGATATGAAGAAATTATCTGAGATTAATCTTAATTTCAAGTACCGTGAACCTCTCATCAAAAAATGCGAAAATTGCGGAATGGTTATCGCGAGTTATGTAAAAAAATGTCCAATATGTGGTGTTTCGATTAAATAGATTGAAGACATAAAAGAATTAGAAAATGTAAGATTTTTAGAGATCTCTAATGACCAGTAAGGAACAAGTAAAATTTGGGTTCATAAAATCAATTAAAGGTTCTTTAGTTGAAGTAAAAGGCTTAGAAAATGAGATTAGGCTTCATGATTTAATTAATATTACTAAGTATAATATATTAAGTGAAGTTATTCAAATATATCCTGATTACATTGTCGCCCAGTGTTATGATGACACACATAAATTAAAACTAAATGATAAGGTTGTTAATCTTGACGGACCTTTATCCATGGAGTTGGGTCCAGGTTTATTAGCAAATGTTTTTGATGGTATTCAACGACCCTTAGAGACAATATTTCAACATTTCGAAAGAGGACATTTAGAGAGAGGAGTTGAATTTCCACCTTTGTCCAGGACAAAAAAATGGCATTTTATTCCATTGCGAAAACCAAGCGAAGATGTGATTAGTGGAGATGTTATCGGAACTGTTCAAGAAACAAAAAGTATCAACCACAAAATAATGGTACCACCAGAGAATTCTGGAAGATTATCTTTTATAGTAGAGGAGGGAGATTACTCTATCATTGATGAGATTTATTGTTTGAGAAAAAAAGGTGAAGAAAAATCCTATACGTTAATACAAAAATGGCCAATTAATATAAGAAGACCATTTACAAAGAGAATTAAACCTTATGAACCTTTAATAACAGGAACGCGTGTAATAGATTTACTTTTTCCTATCGCAAAAGGTGGAACATTTGGTGTACCTGGGGGATTTGGAACAGGAAAAACAGTTACATTACAAACTATAGCTAAATATTGTAATGCTGACATAATTGTATTCATAGGATGTGGTGAGCCTGGTAATGAAATTGCTAATGTTCTAAAACAATTTTCAGAAATTTATGATAAAAAAAACGATAGACCATTAAGTGAACATATCATTGTAATTGCAAATACATCAAATATGCCAGTATCTGCTCGAGAGGCTAGTCTATTTTCGGGAGTCACTATTGCTGAATATTATCGCGATATGGGATATGATGTTGCAGTTATTGCTGATAGTATATCAAGGTGGGCTGAATCACTTCGAGAAATCTCAGGATTATTAGAGGAAATGCCTGCAGAAGAAGGATATCCAGCATATCTATCAACAAAACTCTCAAGCTTCTATGAACGAGCTGGGGTTTTTGAAACATTAGGTCGAGATAATTTAGAAAACAGCTCTATTGGATCACTAACAATTATTGGATCTATATCACCCCCAGCAGGCGACTTTAGTGAACCAGTTACAACAGCTACTAAACGAATAGTTCAAGGTCTAATAGCATTAGATAGTAACTTAGCATATCTAAAGCATTATCCTGCTATTGATTGGTTAAAATCATATTCCAATTACCCCGAATATATCTCAGAATGGTGGAATGATAACGATATTAATTGGTCAGAGATTGATATTAATTGGTTAGAATGCCGAAGGGAGGTAGATGAGATACTATCGAAGGAGAATGATTTAAATTTTATTATTCAATTAATTGGTAAAAAAAATTTGGCAGATGATCAAAAGCTTGATCTTTTTATTGCTAAATTAATTCGAAATTGTTTTTTAATCCAAAACGCTTTTGAAGAAATCGACAACTTCACTGACCATAAAAAGTTAATGGGATTAATTAAGATAATTCTTCTCTTATATAATGAAGGAAAAGTTCGATTGAAACAAGATTATAAGTTTTATGATAGTCGGGAAGATGATGTATTAAATAATATTATGAGACTAACACATACCATACCAAATGATGATTTTGACCAAATTAATGAATTTAA
>JBHLOJ010000080.1:0-3350 GCA_048940605.1 Promethearchaeota archaeon | reverse complement strand
AAGCGTCCAGCTCTAACCATATCAATTGCAGTAATCTCGGAATCATGTGGTAAAACATGAACCATGAAAAGAGAATGTTCAAGGCCCGGTCCACGACGATAAACAACAAAATCAGCTCCAAACTTTAAACCAGGGCGCGGTACATATTTCTTTTCTCTTAAATCTTTATAGATTGAGTACTTTTCTTCAAATTTATGATGAATATTTTTTGCTATCTGATAAAATTCCTTTGGACTTAAATCTTTGTTCTCTTTTACATCAAAAATTGTTATTTCATTTCTTTCTAGAAGGTAATATGCCTCTATTAACGACAATTCGCTTGGCTTAGAAAAATATTCTAATCTTGGTTTATTAATTCCAAGTGGAGAACCAAAAAATCCTCTCTTTACATACAAATAAGAAGCGTATAACGGATTGAATACAATAACTCTAGAATTTATGAACTTAGTCGGAATTCTTTCTGGTACTTCAATGTCATCAAGATTTATTTGATTATCCTTTGCTTGATTCATCATAAATGATTATTAATGATAACTTAATAAATCTTACAATTTCTCATTGGTTAGATTAAATTAATTAAGCTTCAAAAATAATTATTTTAATATTGAAAGATTAATGATTGGTGATTGGTAAGATGGTTATTAGAAGGGCAACTCATGCTGGCAGCTGGTATCCTGGGTCCAAGAAAGGCTTACAAGAAGCAATACGGGAGTATTTTTTGGATAAAAAATTTGGTCCCGGTGAAGAATTTTTAACATTGGATAAAGATGAGAGAACTGTCATAGGAGGTGTTTCTCCACATGCAGGTATGACATATTCAGGACCATGTGCCGCTTTCACTTACTTAAATTTATTTAAGGAGAAAATCCCTGATACTGTTATTGTTTTAGGTACAGATCATATTGGATATAATAAAATAGCATTAATGAAAGAAGGAGAATGGGAAACACCATTAGGGAATTTAGAGATAGACAGAGAATTATCAAAACAAATATTAAACAGTGGTAAAATAATTGAAGCAGATAATTCTCTATTTACAGGTCGAGCAGAAGATGAACATAATATAGAGATTCAATTACCATTTATAAAATACTGTTCTAATGATAAAGATGTAAAAATTGTACCCATTAAAATAGCTGGTACCAGAGATTTCAAAATAATGGATGCAATTGCCACGGACATAGCTAATGCAATAAAATCTATTAAGAAAGATATTATTATTGTAGCGTCTTCAGATATGTCTCATAAGCAAGTAAATGATCAAAATCAATTAAAAAAATTTAAGGAAATTGATTTGGTCGCAATTGAAGAATTCAAAAAATTGAATCCCGAAAAAACTCTTGAAGCTGCCTTAAAAACAACTATATGTGGTCCACAAACGATCACTACTATGATGTTAATTTCTCAGAATTTAAACGCAAAGAAAGGCGAAATGATGCAATATTATACTAGTTCTGAGAGAACTGGGAGCATTGGGGGGTATTGTGTGGGATACTTTTCGGGAATTATATTGAAATAGTAATAATTTGTTGTATAGAAAAAGAAATGAAAAAAAACCTAAATAAAATGCCAGATGATAAGAAAAAAGTTGAAGATTTTATTAGTTTATGGCGAAAAAAGATGCTGAATGGACCTGATAAACCAAGTGCAATTGGGGAAACTTTAAAGCGAATTCAAGAAGTTGAGGAAGAAAATCAACAACTAAGAAATAAAATTCAGGCAAATATAGATTTAATTACTAGAACAGAAGAGGTCGTAAGAAATACAATTGTTGAAAATGAGAGATTAAAAGAAGAATTAAAAAAATCAGGTTCAATAGGGGGAAGGAATGGAAGTACTATCCAGCAGGAAAATCTCAATCTGAGTGATAAAGTTAAAAATTTAACAATAAGTTTAACAGAAAGAGATAAGGCATTAAGCTTAAAAGATAAGGAAATAGCAGAATTAAAAGAAAGGTTGAATGAAGCAACAACAGCTGTACAATTTATGGCTGAGACTGCTTCTGAAGAACCCCCTGAAGTATCTAAAGCTTTAATTGAAGATTTACAATCTGAATTATCAAAGAAAAGAACTCACATATCTGAATTAGAACAAAAAATTACTACTCTCAATAATGAAATCACCACTCTAAATGAACAATTAATTGAAAAGGAGAAAAAAGCATCAGTTGATTATGTTATACCGGTTGAAACACCAAAATCGGGTGTGATAAAGCCACAACCAGCTCAAACTTCTTCCGAAACATTAGAAATTCTATGTCAAGACCTTCAAGCAGATTTAAACAAGTATAAGAGGATAGTTGATAAATTAAACCAAGAAAAATCTAATCTCCAACAAACTATTGAGAAAGGTGGTTTCCAACTTGAACCCGAGGAGATAAAAGAGTTAAAAGCTGAAAATGAAGCTTTAAAAGCCGAGATTTCTCAAGTACAAGAGACTCTTAGGGAACAATCAAAATCGACTGTAGATAAATTATCTCTTGTAGAATCTGAGCGATTAGTTGAGGATCTCCAGACTCAATTAAAACTAAAGGATCAGGTAATAGCAGACATAAAATCATCAGCTCAACCTCAAATTGCTACACCACAAGGCCCAATGTCTAGTTTAGTAGAAGATCTCCAGAAAACAATAAATAAATTAAAAATATCATTAGAAGAAAAGAATAAAATCATTGATGAATTAAAAACATCATAGATGAGTAATCAAAATAAGAGAAGCATCTCTTTATTTTTTGCTGGACATTTTGCTATAGATAATATCATTAGATTTAAACGCTTAAATAATGCTACATTAGGAGGAAGTGTTTGTTATGGTTCTTTAGCCTTAAGAACCTATACTAAAGATGCTAAAATATATATTATCTCTCATGTAGGTAGAAAAAATTTTAACAACTCTTTATTGAATGTTGTTAAGAATTATAAGATTGATTTACGAGGAATTAAATATTCCAATGTAAAAAACACTAGTTTTTTATTAGACTATTTTGATCATAATAGAACCCTCACTCTTAAATCAAGAAGTCCAGATCTTGAATTTAAAGATATTCCACAGGAATATCTAATCAATCCACCTGATGTTGTTGTATTCGTTCCGTTATGCAATGAGATCTCCTTTGATTATATTTTACAAATGTCTAAAAAATTCCCAAATGCATATATGGGAATTGATTTGCAGGGATTTATCAGAAATATCGATGAAAATGGAAAAGTTTCCTATATAAATAATGAGGATACTATTTCAAATCTTAACAAAATCAT
Source organism: Promethearchaeota archaeon (assembly GCA_048940605.1). Lineage (GTDB taxonomy): Archaea > Asgardarchaeota > Lokiarchaeia > Sigyniarchaeales > SOKP01 > Loki-b32. Next base: position 93 of record JBHLOJ010000080.1, on the reverse strand, counting down.
AGATTTGAGTGGAGATAGATTGATCCTTAAAGGTTCAGAAGAAGAAATGAAGCTATTTGCTAATGAATATAACGATCTAGAAAAGGTAATGAA
>JBHLOJ010000079.1:0-16802 GCA_048940605.1 Promethearchaeota archaeon | reverse complement strand
ATTATTTTCAAAAGAGATGAAAGAATATTATCTAATTTATCTGAACGGAATCCTATTAGTCCTATAGATCTCAAAGGTAAAAATTTAATCTATAAAAGGTATTCTTCTGAAAATTTTGAAGTGATTTCAGAATTAGTTATGATAGAAAAACACTTCGATAAGCTACTTAAAAATAATTTAATTGCTATTAAAGATAATGGATTCATCTTAAACTAATTATATCCAATCTTTATATTAAAAATAAATAAGGAGATTGAATGATTATGAACATTCCGAAACTAGATCATTTTTGGAAATACGTTGAAAAACTAAATGGAGTTACTAGATTGTAGAATAAGATATTCACTAAGTTAAATTCATTCTTTGAAACAAAGCAGTAACCAATACTGGCAGAGCTATTGTGGCATCACACCATACGCTCACATGTTTTGATTCTAAATCATATTTACCCCATGATTTTGCTTCAGAAAAAGTACTCCCTGAAAGTCCTCCATCATATTCAGTTGCTGTGTGTATGCGAACAGAATAATTATAACCCATTCTTTCAATTTTATCCAATTCATCAAGCATTGGAAAAATTTGTTGAGCCCAGTTTCTTGGAACACCCCCTCCAACTATTAAGGTGCCATATTCTTTTGATTTTCTTATTATATCTGCAAACTTCTTTACATCCTCTAATATATCAAATTGAAAGTTATACTCATCATAATACGCATATTTAAGTAATTTTAAACTTAATTCAGAATCGGAAAAAGCCGGAACAAAAATTGGAATATCCTTTTCAGCAGCCATCGATAAGATAGATCTTTGCTCTACTTTACTTCCGATTTTTTTTAAAAATTCAGATGGCGAAGTGTGAATATTTTTTGTATTGTAAACAGATTGAATAATTTCAAATAATTTTTTATCTGCATTTGAATAACTATCTTCTGGAAGGAAAATATCATAAATTCGATTTATCCTGAATTTAAATAATTCATCATCATCAACGTTTGAACTTCCGAGAAAATGACCTATATTGCATGTGGCATCTACTAAATCGTGTGTTATATTTGCACCAGTGCTAATTAAAACGTCAATTAAATTTAATTCCATTAATGAGATTATCAATTCACCCATCCCTGCGGGTACAAGGGCTCCTGAAATGGTAAAAACTGTTAAAATATTTTTATCACTTACCATTTTTTCCAAGATATCAAGAGCTATACCAAGATTTCTTCCTTGGAAACCACAATTTTTGAGAGATGTTAAAAGATCATCCGTATTTTTTACTTTTTTAGGATTAAAAGGTTTTACCTTCTTTATTAAAAAATCTTCTTTTTGATGGGTATTCATAAATAAAATTAAATGCTTTAACAGTTTTAAATTGATGTTTTTTAATTTTTTTAAAAAACCTTGAAATTATGTTGTTTAGTCTAAATATTTTCTTTAGGTAATATATTTTTAATATAAATCGTTAATTTCTCTTTTACTTTACTAAATTTAATCCTAAGAGGTACCCTCATTTAATATAAAATTAAACAATGACCTTGAGTTCATCAAATATGCAAAATTATAACAGTTTAGAAGTTAAAAACCAAAATATATCTTTAACTATTAAAAAAAATTTAAATAATATATTCTATATTAAAATCTTAACTAAATTTTATAAATTACTTACGATTAAGTTATGTCATTAGTCCCAAAGAAAGTATTCTTTGTTAAAGGTAAAGGATTTCATAAATCCAAGCTAGCTGCTTTTGAACAAGCACTAAGGATGGCAAGAATTGAGAAATATAATATAGTAAATGTTTCCTCAATATTGCCTCCTTATTGTATTGAAATTAATAAAGAGGATGGCCTAAGACAACTCCGTCCCGGTCAGATTATATACGCTGTTTTAGCTAGGGCAGAATCGAATGAATATAATCGATTAATTTGTGCATCAATAGGAGTTGCAAAACCAGCAGAAAAGAGTCAATACGGATATCTGTCCGAACACCATACATTTGGTGTAAAACCAGAAAATACAGGAGATACAGCCGAAGATTTAGCAGCTGAAATGTTAGCTAGTACTTTAGGCGTTCCGTTTGATCCAGATGCCAATTATGATGAGAAGAGAGAAGTATTTAAAATGGGCGGAAAAATAGTTGAGACTAAAAATGTTACTGAATTTGCAACTGTCAGAGATGAAAATGAATGGGCAGCTGTAATAGCAGCAGCAGTTTTTATTCTTTAATTCAAATTTCTTAAATACTAATTTAATTATTTATTTCTTTTATTTTACATTTGATTTCTTGGTTTAGCGTAAGAATTACGATAGTAGTAGATGGTCCAAAATATTCTTTTTCCAAATACCCCTTTCCTGGATTGATTAGAAGGATTTTGCCTTCATATATTATTTCAGGTTCATGTGTATGTCCATAAACAATAATATCCACCTTTTTGTCTTTAAATATATCTAATACTTCAGATTTAATGATTTCAATAGGACCACCAGTCGCGGGATGAGTAATGCCAATTAGTTTGCCAGAAATCTCTAAAATCTCTATTGATGGAACATTATCTATAATGTATTTAGGATCGGCATTACCATAAACACCTTTAAAATTTTCTCCTTTCAGGTTCCTCAAACCATTTAAAACATCTAAAGAAATATAATCTCCAACATGAATAACCCAATCTGAATCTTCAATTTCTTTTAACATATCTCTTGGAAAATCTTTAAAATCCCTTAAATGGGTATCTCCTAAAATCACTATCTTTACAGTCATATTAAAAAAGGTTTATGTAATTTTAAGATATTGACCAAATTTTAATTTTTTTATCAATTGCCCTCATTACGAATAATTTACCATTGAAAAAAATTATAATTCTTTTATAATTTTATTTAAGGGCTTTCTATCAGTAGGATCTGGAATCTTTCCTTGAATATATCCAAAGGGAAGTACAGTTAATAAATAATCATTAGTATTTATTCCTAGAATTTCCTTAACTTTCCCTTTGTTCATTGATCCTATCCAACAAGTACCAATTCCTAAAACCCAAGCCATTAACATCATATTCATTGATACTAAAGACGTATCAATTACATACCATTTACCGCTTATCCTTGTTTTTCCTACAATAGCTACTGCAAACGAAGCTTCAGCAATGAACCAACCATAACCAGTTGCTCTAGCTATTTTTTTTAAAATATCCTTGTTTTTAATTATAATAAATTCCCATGGTTGACGATTTGAAGCACTTGGCGCCCACCGTCCTGCTTCCAATATCATCTCTATTTCTTTTTCTGAAATTGGTTTGTCTTGAAATGCTCGTATACTTCTTCTTTCTTTAAGAATCTTAAGAAATTTTTCTGGTTCAATCATAATACTATTTTCAGTTATTATTATTCAAATAAACTAATCATTTCATTTTATAATTGAAATATTTTAAAACTTATTTTTTTTAGTAAATTTTATAAAGATGACCTTCTACTTTTAAAAAAAAGCTCCTATCTAATTATGTTTTATAGCTATTCATTATGATTGTAATAATCGGATTCAAGATTTGGAAATATTTTCTTTTTCCTTCCTTCCTTTTCCATTGTAATAAGTCCAAGGTCAATTAGTTTGTTTAAATGATAATGTATTGTCTTATGATCTACTTTAAATTTTTTGGTAATTAAATTATTCCAAATACCTGGCTTTTGTTCAATCATTTCTAAAATTTCTAATGTAAGCTTACTTTTTTGTAACTTTAAATCTATATTGGAAACTGGATTTTTTTGATAATATGGGAAGTAAGCGATAAAGTTGCCTACTCTTTTCTTTCCAATTATTTTATAGGTTTGGAGAATATCGAGATGCCAAACCAGATTACCTGCTGCGAGTCCAGTCTTTCTTAATAATTCGTTGAAATGAATTCCTGGTTCATTTAATATGAGATCAATAATTTTATTTCGATTTTCATTTTCCAATACCTCTTCTAAGGATAACCTATGAGCCCCTTTTTCTATAGGCACAGTTCTTTTTCTTAAATATTGGAAATATTCCTTTTTTGATATTAAAAATGCGATTGAAAGGAGACTCACAGCAACAATCATAATAGTAAAAATTATCCAAGTCCAATCATATGGTTCTGTACTAAACTCAAAGAGTGTTACATAATAATCAGTATCACTTTCAATTTCGGGTAAAGAACTTTCTAGGTATCGTTCTGAGATAGATTCATTAAGTCTATCATCAGTATCAACTAGTTCCCATGATTGTTGGTTATTGCTAAATATCGCTAATGAATAGTTTGTGTTCGATTTCAACCCAAATTGATCTAATTTGCGATAATAAATTTTGAAGTTTTGAATTGATGAGTTTGATCTAATTTTAAAAATGCAGTTATATCGATATCGTAATTGGAAATTTCCTTTTCTGGGTGATCTAGGAGGTTGGGATATCCCAAAGTTTTCCAATATTACACGGGAGGATATATTTAAAGAAATTGATTCATTATTATTAAGAACAAATAAACTTTGACGATTAAATATTTGATTTTCATATTCAATATAGAGATTTATTCTTGAAGTTGTTGTAATTTCAAAAATGATATTGTTGGGAAAGTTATAGGTTACATATTCGTCAGATTCGACTATGTCAGTCGTCCAAAATTCGGAAATATTTTCAGTTCTCCCAGTTATATTAGTAAAAACTATATTTAATTCGAGAAACATTATAAATAATATTGTAAGACTAAATTTCCACTTTTTCCGGTTAAATGAGTTTTTATGAACCAATTCTCCTCAAATTTCTTATATTCGTTCAATAATTTATAGTTAAAATTAAAAAAAAAATTTTTTTAAACTCTTTACTTGCTTTTATTTTCTTCTTCTAAGGAATATCACTGAAATCACAGCTATGATACCAACTATGCTTATAAGACCCAAATATATGAGCATGTTATTTTCAGTCTCAGGAATTAATACTGTCCAATATGAAAAGTGGTCTGTTTCGGTGACTAAATATCCATCTTCAAGGGTGGTTGGGACTGAAATCCAATCTTCTGATGTTTCGTCATAATAAGCCCATGTACCAATGCGATTTTGATTATTTGCTTCTATTTTTAATTTAGCCTGAATTTCACCAGAATTATTACACTGAATTGAAACACAAAAGCCTTCTTGATATAAAAATCTATGCCGGTTTCGTACAGTATATCTATTCCCCATCAATAATCCTAATTCAGCTTGTTCTTCTGTACATGTCATATTCATTTGAAGATCTTGATCACAATCAACTTCAATTTCAAAAGACTTGACTCCAATCCGTAAAGCATCGCAGTTAATATCTACATCGATATTGACTGTCGAATTAAATGTCAACCTTGTCCTCTCCCGAAATTGAAACATCACACGATTGTTTGCTTGTATTCGTGTCTGGTAAGTATCATCATTTATATCAATAGAGTTTTCTGTAGCTAATACAGTATTGGCGCTTAAAACAGTAAAAAGAATTACCAAAGCAAAGCTTCCTATCAATATTTTATTAATTTTTTTCATTTTTTTATAACCTTAATTTTTCTAATTTAAAAGAATAAGTTGGATTTAAAAAGCCTTAAGGAACATTTATCCCCATTTAAACTTTTATAAAACTTTTATAAATGTAGACGACAAGTGAGTTGAATTTATCGAAATATTTTTAAAAGTACAAGCAATTTATTTTATAAAATACAATTCTATTAGGATTAAGAGAAACGAAAATGCTTCATCAATCAGTTAAATCTAAACTTGAAAATTATTCAAAGCGTTTTTCTTCATTAGAATTGTGTTTAGATGAATTAGATTTATTATTGTTATTATTATAATAAGTCTTCTTTATCTATGGAAGAAATATCATAATTTCTCTCATAGAAATAAGAGGATTGTTAAATACTACAGAAATATAAAAAGGTTAAAGGAAATGAATGAAAAGAATGATATTATGGTTTCCGATATGATGGAAAAAATTCGTGGAACTTTGATTCTACCCGAAAAAGCTTATTTCTTCGACACGACTCTCCGTGATGGAGAACAAACTCCAGGAATTAGTTTCACACTAAAAGAAAAAATATCAATTGCTCAATCGTTAAATGAGTTGGGTATAGATGTAATTGAAGCAGGTTTTCCAGTCATATCTCAAGGTGATTTTGATGCTTGCAAGGAAATTTCGAAACTTGGCTTAGATTCAGAAATAATAGGATTAGCTCGAATTAAGAAGATTGATATTGACAAGGTTATTGAAGCAGATATGGATTCAATTCATGTATTTATTGCAACTTCTGATTTACATTTGAAAGAAAAGCTACAAATGACAAAAGAAGAAGTTATTGAGAGTATTATAGAATTGATATCGTATGCTAAAGAACACTATTCTGAGATCGAGTTTTCAGCAGAGGACGCGACACGATCAGATTTAGATTATTTAATCAAGGTAAATCAAGCTGCTGTTGAAAGTGGAGCTACTCGTATTAATATACCAGATACTGTTGGCACAATATCTCCAACTGCATATGGGTATATTGTTAGGAAAAACTATGAATCATTGCCTAAAAAAGTGCGGATTGCGGTGCACTGCCATAATGATTTTGGTTTAGCTGTGGCAAATTCAATAGCGGGATTTGAAAATGGTGCTTCTGAAGCTCAAACAACAGTATTAGGATTAGGAGAGAGAGCAGGGAATGCGGCATTTGAAGAAACTGCTATGTCTCTTTATGCTCTATATCAAATCCCTATGAATGTAAATACAAGACTGATTTTTCCGACAGCAAAATTAGTTGAAAGCCTATGTGGAGGGAAAGTAAGTATTGGTAGATTAACACCATTAATTGGTCAGAATGCATTTGCACACGAATCAGGTATTCATGCTCATGCGATGATTCAACACGCTCGTGCTTATGAACCTATAACACCAGAATTAATAGGTATTAAACGTTCTGACGATGTTGAAGAAATTATTAAACAATCAATAAAATTAGGAAAACACACAGGAGGTCATGCGCTTAAAGCAAAATTAGAAGAATTAGGTATTCATACCACTAATGAGCAATTTTCTAATATTATGGATCATGTTAAGGCTTTTGGAGATAAAGGACATGAGGTAACTGAAGAAGACTTTTATGCTATTTTGAAAGATGTTTTCGAAGACCTACCTGAAGAAGATCAATTCGTAAAACTTGAAGAATTAACCGTCCTAACTGGTTCAATTACTCCAACTTCTACTGTGCGTTTAAAAATTGATGATAATGGAAATAGTATTGAGAAAGTAGCCTCTTCAGTAGGAGTTGGACCAGTCGATGCATCAGTTAATGCCATTATTAAATGTTTTACACCAATGAGTAAAATTAAATTATTGAATTATCAAATAGATGCTATTACGGGGGGAACTGAAGCCCTAGGTCATACTACCATTGAAATTATGGATATTGAAAGTAATCATATCGTAAAAGCAAGTGCAACTCATGAAGATATCGTAATGAGCTCTGTCTTATCCTTACTAAAAGGACTTAACCTTATAGTAAAGAAAAAAAATGCATCTAACAATTAAAAAAGAATCCAATACATAGCTTTCAGACGAAGATAAGGTAAAGAAAATATGGATCTAACAATAACAGAGAAAATTCTAAGAAATCATTGCGACAATAAATCAGTTGGTGCCGGAGATTTCGTTTTAGCTGACATTGATCACTGCTTAGCAAATGATATTACTGCTCCTATAGCTATAGAGGTTTTTAAACAGGTTATTGAAGGAACAGATAGAAAGCTGTTCAAGGGTTTTGCTGATAGTGGTTTGGTGCTAATTCCCGATCACTTCACACCATCCAAAGACGTCGCTTCAGCAATACAGTGTGAGATACTCAGAGAATTTGCTTATAAATATAACATTTTAAATTATTTTGAAGTTGGTCGTGGCGGAATTGAACATTGTCTTATACCTGAACAAGGATTAGTAGCACCTGGAGAGGTTTTTATAGGTGCTGATTCTCACACTTGCACATATGGTGCTCTAGGTGCTTTCTCAACAGGCGTAGGTTCAACAGATCTAGGGGTCGCAATGGCTTTAGGAAAGTGTTGGTTAAAAATACCTGAATCAATGAAATTCATATTTTCAGGAGAATTAAATAAATGGGTTTCTGGTAAAGACTTAATTTTGTACCTAATTAGTAAAATAGGTGTTGATGGTGCTACCTATAGAGCCATAGAATTTACAGGTGAAGTTATTAGAAACTTGTCTATGGACAATAGATTTACAATATGCAATATGGCAATTGAAGCAGGCGCTAAGAATGGGATAATAGAGCCTGATAAAACGACAATTGATTATTTGGAAAAGACTAAGAATTCGAATTATAAAATCTATAAAAGCGATAAAAATGCTGAATATATTGACATTATAGAATATGAATGCATAAATATTGAACCCCAAGTGGCTTTCCCTCCATTACCTGAAAATTCAAAACCAATTTCAGAAGTTGCTAATATGAGATTAGAAATAGATCAATCAATAATAGGATCTTGTACTAATGGTCGTATGGGAGACTTAAGAATTGCCGCGAGTATTTTGCTAAAACAAAAAATTCATCCTAATGTAAGGTGTATTATTATCCCTGGTACTCAAAATATCTATCTTCAAGCATTAAAAGAAGGATTATTAGAGATCTTTATTGATGCTGGGGCGATTATTTCACCCCCTACTTGCGGTCCTTGTTTAGGGGGACATATGGGTATTCTTGCAGCTGGAGAAAAAGCAATTTCAACAACCAATAGGAATTTTACAGGAAGGATGGGTCATATAGAAAGTGAAGTATATTTGTCAAGCCCTGCGATTGCTGCTGCTTCAGCTATTAAAGGATATATTTCATCACCTGATTATATATAGAGTGGCTAAAATGATTGGTAAAGTTATAAAATATGATATTAAAGATATCAATACGGATTTGATCATTCCAGCTAGGTTCTTAACTACTTCTGACCCTGAATTTCTAGCGAAACACTGTTTGGAGGATCTAGATGACCAATTTATAACAAATACGATTAAATATGGTTACACTATATTGGTCGCTGGATCGAATTTTGGCTGTGGATCAAGCAGGGAACAGGCGCCAATTGCTCTTAAATCAGCAGGAATTAAATGTATAATAGCCCCTTCTTTTGCTAGGATATTTTTTAGAAATGCTATAAATATTGGAATGCCTATAATTGAGTGTGGTAATATTGAAATAATAGAAACCGGAGATGATTTAGAACTCAGGTTCGCTAAAGGAATTATTAAAAATATTTCTACAAATATCGAATTTAGTGTAAAAAAAATGCCTGCTTTTATAGAAGAGATCATATCCAATAATGGTTTGATTAATTATGCTAAAAGCTTAATTCTAAAGAATATCTAAGTATCTATAATTTAATCTTAATTTTTGTAATAGTAAGGTAAAAAATGATTAGGATTTTGATATATATTGAAGATTAAATTTAAGATACCGATGTCTAAGTTTTTATATTATAATTTTGAAAATATTATTAAAGATATTCAAATTAAAATAAATATATGAAATTCATCTTAATATTATTTTAATTTGAATTTTATGTCAATTATGGAGATAAATTTATGTCATTAAAAGAATTCACTAAAGAAGTATTTACTCGATATGGATTTAGCGAAGAGCATATAAATGTCTATTTAGTATATTTACGAGTTCCACGTGCTACAATGTCAGAGGCATATATGACATTAGCAGTAGATAATGAGGAACTAGAATATGAAAGTATTGTGGAAATTACTAATTGGTTAGTAGAGAGGAATTTTTTAAAAAGGATTGAAGGAATAGTACCAAGATTTATTCCTTTAGAACCATTTTTTGAATTGTTCACTAATGAATCAGAACTTTTCAGAAATGAAATTGCCAAAATAAAGGATATTATCTTAGCTGACCAATCTAATCGCTTTGAAAAACTAGAAGATATTCAGAATAAAAGTATTGGAGAAGTTGAAAATGCAGTTGATTCTCAGATTACTAGTTTTTTTGAAGATTCTGATTCTAAAAACTCTACTAAAAGAAATACAATTGATAAAGCAACAAATCGTTTTACCGAAACAAGTAAAGGGCTCGAAAGTAATCTTCACTCAATGATGGATAATCTAAACGCAAATTTACAAAATTTTTCAACTACTCATATAAATAAGTATGAAACTGAAATAAATAGTACAAAAGAAAATTTAACTACCCTAATCGCAAACTTATTAGATGATTTTTCGACAAGAGTTGAAAATCTAGATAAAGAATTAAAGATGGAACTAGATGAGCATGTAGAAAGACATAAAACCACTGCTAATCAGCTTAAGCCAAGCATGGAACAAATATTGGAAAAATACCTCGAACGTATGGACAAAGTAGTTGGTGATTTAAAAGAAAGGATTTCGAACATTTTGAAAGAACATTCTAATCATATAAAAAATACAACTGATACACTTCAAACCAGCATTAAAGCGACTGTTGATGATAGACACCGAACCTTAACTGATCAATCAAATGAGTTTAAAAGTATGACCCTCACTTTAATTGATAATCTACTTGAACATGCAAACAGATTCACTGACTTTTCTGAAGATATGGCCAAAAAAGGCTTTTTCTGGATGGGTAAAAAGAAAAAATATAAAGCACGCCATGAAACTACCATTCAAAATATTTTGAAATTTACAAAACCAATGAAAGAGGATTTCTCTAACACAACCGATGAATACATTGCGAATACAAGAAATACAACAGACCAGCTTAAATCTGATGTGACAGATATTATGGTGAATGAAAATAATACTTTAGGTTCAGAAACTAATGATCTTGATTTTAAAGCTCAAGAAACCATTGATGCCCAATTAGAAAATTTAGCAACTGATTTAGCTGGTGAAGTAGATGATACATTACAAACAGGTATTAAAGATTGTTCTGATACAAATATAAAGTTAAAGGATTCCTTAGAAAGTTCATTAAAACAGCATCATAGACAATATGAGGAGGCAATTAATAGTCATAAAGATAATAGTTTACGACATTATACAAATTTTGACTCTGAAGTTAAAAGTATCAAGGAGAATTGGGTAAGAGAAGTAGATACTAACTTCTCTGAAGGAAAGCGTGATGGTTCAGATAAAATTAACAGTGAAATTAGATTATGGGATGCTGAAGCAAAGGATATGGATAATAGCTTATCTAGTATGCTTGCGGATCATAAAACCAAATATGAACAAAATGCCAAAACTCTTCAAAATAGCTTATCTAACACTACTCGAGACACTATACAGAATGTTAAAGATGTAATCGCAGATTTTACATTACAATTCATGAATTCTATCGATGATGCCACCGAACTTGGTGAAAATAATGAAGATAAATTGAAAGATGTTCATAATGCTTCTAGTTCAATTCCAGAAATATCAAAGGTTTCTACATGGCAAGTAGTTGGAAGAGATGCTATGATCGCCGTAATGAAAGATGCAATATATAGAGTTAAATCTTCAATTATCATTGTTACACCTGTCGTGGTTCCTGAGATTCTACAAGTCATTTCTGAATATGCCTTCCAAAAGAAAGCTGCAAGATTCATGGTAACCTCACATTTTGATTTATCCACTTACGGAGGTATTATCAACAAAATGAAACAGCTTGGAAACATACAATTTCGACAATTGCAAAAGGCAGCAGATTTTTATGCTTTAACCCGTGATGCTGAAGAGGTTATAATATGCCCACATTCAGATAAAGAAGAAGAGATGATTGCTGTCGTCTCTAATCAAGCAGCATATTCAGTGCTTTATTCACAATTTATAGGCCCTATATTTCAGGCGAATAGCCGCCCCATAAAATAGGATTCAGCAGAGGAGATTAACAAAAAACAATAATTCTGAAAGGGATCAAGAAACTAGAGAACTCTGACGTTTGGCTAAAATAAACAAGATTTTTTAATTCTTACTATTTTTATTTCTCTCTTTTTATTATTGATAGCAATCAAATATAAAAAAAAAATGAAAAATTAGTTTTTGAAATTGATTTATTTTTATAAAGCTTTTAAACCTTTGTCAATTTCTTCAAGTTGATCTTTGGTAAATTGTCCAGGAGCCATTGATTCAGAATATTCTTGAATTTGGCGCAGTGAAAAGCCCATAGCCATTTGAGCTTGAGGACTTTCAATCAATTGTGCCATTCCTGGAAGACTCTTTAGGAATTTTTCAGATACTGGATCCTCTAAAAGCTCCCCTAATGTCATATCGACGCTATATTTATCTGGCATTTTTTAACAATCTCCTTTTATTTTCAATAATATTAAAGTATGACTTTAATGTTTGAATTTAATTTGTTAATAGATATAAATTTTGTTTAAAAATTATGTCAAAAAATTAGGATTAACATTTTTTTTTTTATTTCCAAAAACTTTAAGAAACCTTCGTTCTTGAATTAGTATTAAATATTTAGACGATGTAAGACTATTTTCATTTAGTTTTATTTAGATTAAATTAGTAATATGGTACAAAATGGGAAAAATATCTAATAAACGAGTCGAATTAATGGCTCCTTTAAAGAATTATAAATCCTTGAATGCAGTTTTAGGTAAAGCTGATGCTGTATATTTTGGTGTTGAATCTTTTAACATGAGGATGTATAGCGATAATTTTAAACTAAATGATTTGAATAAGATTGTAAAAACTTGCCATAATAATAATATCTATACATACCTAGCTACAAATATAGTTATCTATGAAAATGAATTCCTTTTTTTAGATAACGTTTTAGATAAAGCTGTAGAGGCAGAAATTGATGCTGTAATTATTCATGATATTGGTGCTATTCATTTAGCAAAAGAAAAAGGATTAAATTTCCATATTTCTACACAGGCAAATATTTCTAATTCTCATACCGCACTATTCTATGAATCATTGGGAGCACAAAGGTTAATTCTTGCTCGAGAATTATCACTAGAGCAAATTATAGAAATAAAAAACAAAGTAAATAAAGCTGAAATTGAATGCTTCATTCATGGTGCTCAATGCACTTCAATATCAGGACGTTGCTATTTTTCTGCTGAGATTTGTCAATCCCAAGATTACTCAGCTAATAGAGGAAAATGTGTTCAGCCATGTAGAAGAAAGTGGCGAGTTATTGATGATCAAAATAATGAGTTGTTATATGACGGTGTTTTCTTCATTAACACAAAAGATCTCTGTATGATTGAATATATTCCTCAGTTGATTGAAGCTAAAATTGATGCTTTTAAAATTGAAGGTCGGATGAGAGATCCGATTTATATTGAAGAAGCAACCTCATGCTATAAAGAGGCAATTGATGCATATTATCAAAATGAGTTCTCAGAAGATAAGGTTCAAAATTGGTTAAATCGTTTGAATAAAGTGTATAACAGAGGTTTTTCTACAGGATTTTATTTTGGGCTACCAAAGGGTACAGAAATTCAGAGAGAATTTGATGGAAACATCTCAGAATTTAAAAAAGTTGAAATTGGTAAGGTTTTAAATTATTATCCTGATAAAAAAGCAGCTAAAATTCTTTTATCATCAGGGAAACTTAAGTTAAAAGACGAAATTTTCATTATTGGTACTCATACAGACACATATTTAAGACAAAAAATTAAGTCGATTCAAATAAAGCAAAAACAAAATTTAACTGAAACTCCTCTAATCTCATCTAAGAAGGAAAGGATCACTGTAGGGATCACCGTTGATAAACAAGTTAAGAAAAATGATAAAATTTTCAAATTGGAGCAATTATAAAATCTGATAAAGTGAGAGCTAAAAAAAATTTAATATTATGTAGCTTTTTTAACTGCTTAATCCCAGTTTGCTTTTGTTACTGAATTATCATCATCTTCTGTGTGGATTCTCTTCAGGTCGATATCTTGATAACCTGGAAGAACACCAAGCATCCTTCTCATTGCAAATTTAACATCTTTTGCAGAGGCTATAAATCTTCCTACAATCAAAATATCCGCTCCTGCATCTAAAGCATAAGCTGCAGAACTAGGTTCAATTCCACCTGCAACTGCAACAAGTACTCGGTCTTTCCCCGAAGCTTTCTTCTTACTAGCATACATTTCCTTGATTTTCGGAGCTAATGCCCATCTCTGTCTTTGTTGGGCATCAGGGGATTTATCTCCTCCAGTAGACTGTTCTACATCAATTCCTCGGTGTATAATAACAACATCTGGGATTTGTTTTAAGGAACTTAATTTCTCAATAGGGTTTTGAACTTCCATAGTATCAACAAAAGCATGAATTCCAAGTCTTTGTGCTTCTAAAATAAATTTGTCAAGTGAGGCTGTAGCAGCTAAACCACTTGCTACCACACCGTCAGCTGTTGCATCAAAAGCAAAGTCAACTTCTAATTTTCCAACATCCAAAGTCTTTAAATCAGCTACAATAAACTTCTCTCTAGCAACATCTCTAATTTGTTTAATCGATTCAACACCGTATTTCTTAAGAAATGGTGTACCAACTTCTAATATAATTCTGTCACTTTTTGGTAATTCCTTAACTACCTTTATTTGTTTTTCCAAGGCAGGATGATCCAATGCAACTTGAATATAAGGAGGTCTCCATAATCTAGGAACTCTAATCCCTGCAACAGGGTGCTTTGCACGATCTTTATCGTAAAAAATCTTTTCAATTGGAGGATATCCTCTTAGGGCTCTCTGAATTGCCAATTTTGTTGCTCCATAATTATATTGATATATTTTTCGATAATCTTTGGCTGCTGGATGGATAAAAACACTTGCAATTACAACCCACTCGTCGACTTTATTCAAGGGAATTAAGCCTTCCTCAACGGCATCTGCAATCCCTTTCGCTACTGCTGCTTGAGCAGGACCAAATATTTTGTTAGCATCTTCTAAATCGGCAACTGTTACCTTAGGTACAATTAGTGAGACAGGTTTCGACAATAAATTGGGACGGATCGCTCCGAGCAACCCCCCATGCCCCTTTGAAGGTGTACTTAATGCATTTGCGAAGGAAATACCTACAGGCCCATCTTTTGAACCAATTATCAAATCCACGTGAGCAAGGTCATTTCCTTCTCCAATTAAGGCCTCGCCAATGAAATAATCCGGTTTTGGCATACAATTATCCTTTTATATTTTTTTAAATTTTCTTTTTATAATTTTGCGGAGATTAATTATATATAATAGTGTATTTTTGAGATAACACTACAATTATCTAGAGTTAATCTTTTATTAATAAAATTATTGATTGAATTATCTCTCAAATAATAAAAAAGAACATAAAATTTATCCCTTAATTTCCCTAATTAATTCGTGTATACGGTTAAGTCCTGAAGTAAGGTAATCTGGAGGTAATCCAAAACTTATTCGAAAGAATTTATCCATACCAAAGTGGTCTCCTGGTACAATAAGTACACTCTTTTCCTTGCGTAATTGCTCTGCAAATTCAGAAGAGTTAATATCTAAATGGTATCGAACGAAAGCTATTGCTGCTGCTTGAGGGGGAACAACATTAAAAGTATTTTCATGGTCATCCATCCATTGTTGTAGTATTGGATATCCACTACGAATATAACTACGTGCTCGTTGGATAAGACGAGGTCGAACTTCAGGAGAGAGTGCGATTGCCGCTAGTTTATTTGAGAGCATTGTAGCACTAATGGTAGTATATTCATGTCGTGCCCAAATTTTATCTACGGTATCAACAGGAGCGATTAACCAACCTATACGTAGTCCAGGTAATCCATAAGCTTTACTCATGCTACCTACTGCAATAACTTTATCATATCGCCCATAAAATGAAGGTGTTTCATCATCTCTTATACGTTCAGCACCAGTATAAACTTCATCAGCTAAAATCCATGCATCTGTCTTTTTTGCAATATCAATAATTAAATTCATTTCTCTATCTGAAAGGATGTAACCAGTAGGATTGTTAGGATTACAAATAGCTATGAGTTTGGTGTTTTTAGTTACCTTTTTATTTAACTCATCTAAATCAGGAGCCCAACCATCTTCTTCACGTAGATGGAACTCTTTTAACTTTAAACCAGAATTTTTAGCAAGACCCCAGATTTGCATGTAATTAGGTAACATAATAACGATTTCTTCACCTTTATTGAGTAAGGTACTAATAATATTATAATTAGCTTCAACAGCTCCAGTAGTAACTAATATATTTTCTGCTGAAGCCCCATCATATAAAGCTGCAATTTTTTCCCTTAATTCAGGAATACCATTTACATGAGGATAATTTAAATCAGTCGTGAGTAATTCATTAATATAATCCGGATTATCTGATAATAATTCACTTAATAAAATTGGATGAACTCCACTTTCAGATAAATTAAAATCTACTTCTTGTTCAAACTTAGACATCCAACGCTCCATAAGAAATGGTTGAAATTCTTTCATAATTTTTACCATTTTTTTTTTAATCTACCATAAAAGACCATTAATTATATTTTGCTCGATTCGTACTAAAAAGTTCTAAGGTTAAAACTATATTAAGTATTTTAAAGATATTAATAACTTTATCTAAAATTTTATGATAGATTAGTATTACATTTAAAATTCACCGTAGTTATATATTTTCGATTGATTTGATGTCCCAAAGATATTTCTTCAAATCAATTTTAAATTTATCTTTAAACTCAACACCTTCTAGTTCTAATAGTTTTCTTTGATATTGCTTATCTTCAGTTGAGACCATTGAAAGTTTTCCATTCGAACTTATCACACGATGCCATGGTAAATTATATTTCTTGCTGGAAGAATGAAGAATCCAAGAGACTTGTCTAGCAGCTCTAGGATT
>JBHLOJ010000186.1:0-3986 GCA_048940605.1 Promethearchaeota archaeon | reverse complement strand
TGGAAATTATTCATGAAAACATATCCATATGTTTGTGATAAATGTGGATATTTTCAATGGGATAGAAAATCTGTATGTGAGGGTTGCGGGAGTACAAACACTATTAGGAAAACTACTAAACGAGACTGGAAAAAATTCTATTTACACCAAAATATTGAAAAATACACAGCTTAAATTTGTTTTCAATTCATATTTTTAACACGACCCCCAATCTAAAATCGATTTTTGTACAAAAGCTATCTTTATATCACATTTCAGTTAGGTTTTTATCTTGAATATACTTACCATTTTTAATAGAAACTTGGATAAGAGATAATGGTGTTCTTATAAATTCCTCATTGGAGAATTAAAAAGTGGCTTCAGTATATAAAAAACTTTATTCTAAATAACTTTACGAATATAAAGGTTCCCTACTCTGCCCAAATAGAACTAACACTACGATGTAATGGGAAATGTCCATTTTGTTCAATACATTCTCTACCTACTTCGATTATTGGAGAAGATATGAGCACTGAACAAATAATCCATTTGATTGATCAAATTGCTGATCTGGGGGTACTCGCCTTGTCTTTCACAGGAGGAGAACCTACCCTAAGAAAAGATCTTCCAGAACTTATATACCACACAGGAGTAGTTCATAGTTTCATGAATGGTATAGCTACTAATGGATATCTTATACCAAAATTGTTTGAAGACCATAATTTAGAGGGTTTAGATTATATGCTTCTATCTCTTGATTACCCCAAGGCTGAATTACACAATAAGATGCGAGGAATAAAAGTATTCGACAAAGTGATAGAATCAATTAAATTAGCGAACAAAAATGACATTAAACCGATAATTAGCACAGTAGTAATGAAAGATAATTTAAAGTATCTAGAAGATATGTGTGAATTGGCTGAAAATTTAAATTGTTCTATTGAAATATATCCATGTGAGGATATTATAAGGAAATATCCTGAAAATAGCTATCAAATTGATAATATTTATGATTTAATACCAGATATCTCAATCTGGGCAAATACAATGCGGTCTTTAAGAAAGCAACACAAAAATATTTTAACAGATCCTATTTCCATTGAAGTGGTTGAAAAAGGAGGATTCGGGGGTTATCCCTTATATCATCAAAAAACATTACGTTGTCATGTTGCGGAAGCCTATATCTTTATCAGTCATGATGGATATGTTCATTATCCCTGTAAAATCCATCCAATATCAAGTTTTAATACGCAAAATTACTCATTATATGATATTTATTACTCAAAAGAAGTTAAAGATATTATGAAGAAACATGATAATTATAATTTCTGTGAAAATTGTCGGTTAGGATGTGCTATTGCTTCATCAATTCCAACTCATTGGAAGACAGTTTATTCTAAATACATAAAAGGATTTTTAGATGGTAATCTAAGATAAAAACATGCATTACCAATTATATTGATTTATTCTTTGCTTAACTACGAATCATAAATTGCATAAAAAATTAATTTCAAAAAATTTAATTAAAAGTAAGTTTTTCCTATTATAGTGATGGTTTTATGTCGAATGTGGTAATAATTCTTCAAATCATGCTAATAACAATCGGTATGATAATCTTCGGTATGATCTTAAACAAAGTATTAGGTTTATCAAAAGAAAAAATAACGGAATTTAAGGAACGTGCTTCAAACCTTCAAGAACGCATGAAAAATGCTCAAGTTATTGGTGACATACAAATGATGGTAAAATTACAACGTGAAACTATGCAATTTACAAAACAGATTATAATAAAACAATTTGTTCCATTATGTTTAAGATGTTTTATTTTTATAGGAGTTTTTGCTGTTCTTGGTTTCATTTATAAAGATTATGGTAGTGGGTTATTACCTTTTCCAATATTAATTTTTGGTACTGGTTGGGTAGCATGGTATTTTATATTTTCAATTGGTTTCTCACTAATTATTTTTGGGTTTAGAAAACTTTATAAAAGAATTACAGGAAAAGATATTTCTACCCAAAATCATTTAAGAGAAATTATGCAATTAATTTCTCCTACACAACAAGTCTCTGGAATTTCATATCAAGTTCCAGATACAATCTCTTCAATTAAGGAAGAAGAAAAATTTTCTGAAAGAAAAGATTCATGGAAAGAACGCATACAAAAATAACCGCAATGAGATATAACTCAAATATATATAACGTATCCTGATGAAATTCTACAATCAACGTTGCGAGAAGTCAAAAAATTTAAGAAAGTGTTAAAAATTGACAGAAGAAAACGATGTTAAAAGGCAAATGACATTATACTTTATATTTGCAGCATTAATGATTGGTCTAAATTATCTCCTTCAGAAATTAAATCAGAAAATAATTGAGCCATTTATATGTAACAATTTAGGAGGTAGTGATTTTATTCAAACATTTTATTGTTCGACAGACCCGTTTAATATGCCAGAATTAATTGGCTCTGTTGTAGCTGTTGGTGTGACTTATATCATTAAATTTTTCTTAGATAAATACGTAGTTTTTAAAGGAGGTGGAACAGAAATGAAAGAAACCTCGATAGAATTTATGAAATATTTCGGGTTTGCTGTTCTGACAACTATTGAAAACATTGGAATCCAATTTATTTTAACTAATTTTCTTAATTCTCCCTTAGAAATAAGCTTTATAGTTGCGTTATCCATTGGTTACATAACAAAATTTTTCTTAGATAAGCGATATGTATTTTTAAGAAGAGATGAAGAATAAAAAAATTTAATATATCTAAAGGTGTTTAAATTCATATGGTAAATGAACAAGAAGAACATGAAGAAGAAGATAAATCAATCACAGAAGCTTTAGGACAACTTGGTTGGGTGGAAGAAAAAGAGGAAGAAGAAGTCCCTGAGGTAGGTGAAGACCTTCTAGAACAGCTTAATTTCTTTAAAGAAGAAAATAAAAGATTAATAGGGGAAATTAATGAGAAGAATGACATCATTAAAGAAAAGACTGAAACTATAAATAATCTTGAATCTCATATTCAAAAATTATCAAAACAATCAGAAGACAAATCAGAACAGGATCAGGCAATCCAAAAACTATACGAAACAATCGAGAGTAAAAATGATGAGATAGAACAATTGAATACTCTTCGTGATGAGGAATCTAGCAAATTACAAAAAATTATAGATGATCAGGTTCAAAAAATACAAGAATTAACTTCTCAAATTAATGATTTCCAATCAGGTCAGACTGATTTAATTAGTAGAAAAGATGTTCAAATTAAAGAGTTAGAAGAACAGCTGCATTATCTTGAAGATGATACGATTCAAAAGTCGAAGTTTCAAAAACTTGAAGTGCTTCTAGAGAAGAAGGATGAAATTATAACCGAAAAAGAAAAGTCTATTTTTAGCCTTGAAAATTCGTTAAAAACAGCCAATCAACAAATACAAGAAATCCAGCAACAGCACGAGACATTTAATTTAGTTAAAAAAGATCTTGAGAAAAAGATAGCACGAAATAAAGAATTAGCAGTAGAAATGGAAGAATTAAAACAAAAGAATATTACTAATACTGAAATAATAAACCGTCTTGAAGAAAAATTAGAGGAAGCCCACAGAACATCAGGGAATATTACTGGAAAATTTGAAGTGGAATTAGGAAATTTAAGGAATGTTTTAGAAGGTAAAAACGATGAAATAATCACTTTAAAAAACAAATATGATAAAATTGATGCTGAACTCCAGGAATACAAAAGAATTGAAGAAAAGATCTTAGGCGATATTCAAGATATTAAAGATGATAAACTCAAACTCGAGTCTGAACTTGAAAGTAAAGAAAATGAAATAATAGAGCTAAAGAAAAAAATTAAGTTAATGCGCAGGGATATGCAAAAACCTTAAATTGAAAATAAACTATACCTAAATCTCTTTCTTTAAAATAATTAATAAAGAAGATAAAAAATAAAATAAAAAAATAAAACCTTATTTTTCGCGCCATTGAGCGCCACATTGCCCACAAAGGTA
>JBHLOJ010000078.1:0-16913 GCA_048940605.1 Promethearchaeota archaeon | reverse complement strand
TTCTTACAATATAAATTGGATAACCTAGATAAACAGGGATATATTGATGAATTAAAATCTCTTGAAATTATGGATGCCACTCTTAAAGATAAAAGCATTAAATATAGAACAAGATTATCAAGTACAATCATGAGTGCTATTGATGACAAACTTGAAGATCTTAAGAGACAAGGAATTAAAAAATATTTTATGACCCAAGAAGAAATAGATTCTGCCACTGAAAAACTCCAAAAATACACGGCATTGAGAACAAGTGAGGTATGGATAAAATTTACCTAATTTGTAAGTTAAATTATACAAGAGGGATAATCACTACAGAAACTCTTAATAATTATGTTGAAAAAATGTAATATTTGTGGAATGATTCGATCCATCAAGGATTTAGTTTTAAGAGAAGATGGTAATACATATATGTGTTTTAGTTGTTGGAATAAATATATTAAGGACAAAAGGGATAAACCCAAGGAATAAATTAGTATTATTCTTATAAAAGATTTGTATTTCAGGAAATAGACCTATTTTCAAGAGGAGGTAATCTTAAACTCACCCTATTAGGTTCTTGGGAAATAAAACCCTTAAATAAAAATCAATAACTACATAAATAAGTATACTTCTCAAGATCGAACTTTTTAATTTTAATATCCTCTTCTGAATCTTTATCCGGGATAAGAGGCATTTTAATTACTATTTTCCAATTCTCAAGGTAGATGTTGTTATAGAACATATTCCGACACTTATCCCAATCAATGAACCTTTGAATAGAAATTTCATCTTTTTTTACTGCGGGGACTAAAGACATATACTTACAATATCGTTTTTTTAATTCTACTAAAATTTGAAACAGATAAAACCCTTAATCGGAAAATCTACTAACGCGTCATATCTTACTCTAAACCATCTAATAGAGAATTATTGTGTATTGTCGGCGCCATCTATATTAAACAAAAGGAACTATTTAAATCTTTAGATTAGATATAACAAAAAATATAATCGGTAATTCTATTAAATTTTGAAATTTATATTTAAGGCGTTTAAAGAAAACAGTTTATTTTATAATTCAAAAGAAGTTTTAATAAAATAATTAAAATATTAACATTATAAAAAAATATGTCAAACACTAGCGAAAAAGAATTAAAATTATTTATAGAGAGCAATATAATAAAAGATATAAAAAAGATTAAGGGAAAGAAAGCACCTATAGCTGAAATCGTTGATAATCGTGTCCTTACTTTACCAGTAAAATCTATATACAATATAAGTAATAAAATGAAGAGTCTTTACTTTTTCATCTTACAAAGTCATTTAAAACAACCAAAATTTCGATACTTCATTACAATTTCTCTAGCAAATCATAGTTCTGATTTCCTAGTTCAACTTGCAAGAAAATTTGCTATTAAAAATGGTTTAAAGCTAATTCAGTATTCTATTTATCCTAAAACCTTAAGAACTCAATTATTATACATGAAAGAGATTAAAAATCCTACAGATTATAGCAATTCTATTGAAGTATTAAAAGAATCTAGAAGCCACTTTCGAGAAAAATTAGTAAAATTAGAAAGGCTTGTAGAAAATGAATAATTTTTAAAGACAATAATAATATTAAATATTTTATATCCTAAAATATAATATGTGATTGAATCAATAATATCAAGGAAGTGAGCCAAAATTTCGCTTAGAGAGAATACAGTGAAAGTTGTTAGTACACTTGGACCATCCTCCAGCTCTAAACAAATGCTAAAAAAATTAATTGACGCAGGAGTGGATATATTCCGTTTAAATTTTTCACATGGGACTTATGATGAAAAAAAAGAATTAGTTAAAAGAATTAGGGGAATTAATGACTATATAGGGATTTTAGCCGATATACAAGGGCCAAAAATAAGAGTTGGAGTGTTTAAAGGTGAAAAAGCCTATAGTTTAAACATTGCACAAGAAGTAAAAGTATTTGAAAAAGAGATTGAAGGAGATCAAGATCAATTTTCTATACCATTAAAGGGATTTTTAAGGTCTGTAAGAGTTGGTGATGTATTTTTTGTAAATGATGGGATTATCAAAATTAAAGTAAAAAGCAAAGCAGAAGACCATATTGTAGGAGAAGTTTTAGCCGGGGGTATGATTAGCAATCGAAAAGGGGTAAATATTCCATCAGGTGAATTACAACAAAGAGTTCCTACAGAAAAAGATATTAAAGATCTAGAACTTATTGCTGAGCTGGATCCAGAATATGTAGCCATTTCATTTGTCTCAGACAGTGGTGATATCCTTCATGTGAAAAAAATACTTGAAAATTATGGCAATGATAATATTAAACTCATTTCTAAAATTGAAAGGCCTGTTGCTCTAGATAATTTCGATGCGATATTGGAAGTGAGTGACGGAATAATGGTAGCTCGAGGTGATCTAGGTGTAGAAATTGACCCCGATAAAGTACCTTTAAAACAAAAGGACATGATTTATAAATGTAATAAAGAAGGTAAACCAGTTATCGTAGCCACGCAAATGCTCGAATCTATGATTAACGCGCCAATCCCTACTCGTGCAGAAGCTAATGATGTATTTAATGCTGTTTTTGATGGAAGTGATGCTTTAATGCTCTCAGGTGAAACAGCGGTAGGTAAATTTCCTATTAATTCTGTTCAATATATGAATCAGATTGCTAAAACTGCAACTGAAAATATGCCACGGAGGATTCCAGATGAATTCGATTCCGATAGGTTAACACATACACAAACTTTAGGACATGCGATTCATGCCTTAGCAGCCGAAATGCAAGAATTGAATTTTAGAGGGAAAATTTTAGTAATTACTAGACAGGGATATGGTGCTCGAATGATTGCTAAATATCGTCCCCCATTACCAATTGTTGCAATAACCCCTTTTAAGAGAACCGCACGAGAATTAGGACTTGTTTGGGGAGTGCAACCAGTTCATATAGAAAATATTGATTTTTTCAATATGGATGCTGAAGAAATTATAGAACAATCTGTAAAACACACCGTTAACATTAATTTACTTGACGAAAATGAGCATGTAATTATCCTATTAGTCTCAAGGAAATTTGAAAGAAGGGGTAATTTAGTTGGTCTTTATTATGTAGGAGAAATATTAGAACCGAGTTCTTAAAGTTATTAAAATTTCAACTAATTTGAAGTTTAAGGCAGATCAGATTTCCTTATCAACAGTTCCTTAAAATTTTTTAAATATTTTTATACTTTTTATTTTATAACTAAATCTATTAAGATAATTAATTTCAAAAAAATGGGATATGAATATGGGAACTGAAGGAGAATATCCTAACTGGTCAAAATATGAAAAATTTGTATCTGATCTAGGAAAATGGGCATGGATTATCGGAATTTTAAGTGGAATTATCTACATTATATGGGGAATTTATGGAGCTGCAGTGGTTGGCACCTTTTTATTTGGGATTGGTATTGGATATTTTATTTTTATGATCATCGGGGGTGTAATTGCGGTTTTAGTATCATACGCTATTATTAAACCTAATTTTTCTGATAAATGTGCTGATAAAGATTGGGATTTTTTATTAGATTGGGTTATTGAGATAGGAAGTATTAGATTTCCATGGATGCTTTTTTGGGGGATAATTCTTGAAATTTTCACTTGGTGGGGTGGATTACCAATATTAATCCCTGCATTATTTTTGTTATTTACAGGTCCAAAAAAGTATGATTGGAGTACTAAATAATAAAATAAAATTTAAAATTCAACTTTTTTATATATAATTTTTATTGAAGGTTATGGAATAATTCAAATTCAGATATAAATGAAAAATCTTGAGTCTTTAATAGTATTTATACAGCACAATTTTCTTGAAACTTGACATTTCAATAAAATTATTATGATTAAAGAACTAAAATGTATAATACTCTTAAGATTTACAATAAAAAAATTTATACAGGAATGAAAGTTGGAGGCTCTCATTCTTGGAATTATAGCAACGGAAAATGGTTTGAAACCAAAATAACTCCTGACAAATGGATATTTACATTTGACAGTCTTAAAACAAGAATAACACCTGCCCCTAAAAAATCGGGAGCTACTAGAAAAACAAAATTTCATTGGTATATTATCGCTGATCAAATAGCTACTAAAATCAATGAGAACTCTTATACAACTTCTATGAAAGGTGTTAAGTATAAAATTGGTCATAAGCGTCCAGAATGGCGCAAATTTAGCTATAATTACCCTAATCAACAAACTTATAAAGAACAGATTATTCAAATTTTAGAAGAAACACTTCAAGAACTCAAAAAAGAATAGGGCATATTTAATAAACCTAGCAACTAGTAATATGAAAATTCGTTTATATCATCATGAGGCTGGTATCTAATCTTAAAGCTGTAACAACGACAACAATAGAATTCGATATAGTCGCTTTCCCAAATATTTGTTAATTTTTCTACTTCATTAGGATTAATATTTTTTATAAAACTATCAAAATCCAGTGCTTTTCCGCATCTGAAGCATTTTCGCTCTTTCAAATTAACCAAACCTAAAATTTAAAATAAAAAAATACAAATCTTAAAATTTCTCGTAATGTACTATTTTTTCTAGAGACTTACGTTCTGTTATCTCACCTTTAGATTTTACAGGATAGCCTAAAGGTGTTAATCCCATTACTTTATACTCATCTGGAATATTTAATACTTCTTTTACTTTGGCTTCATTGAACCAACCAATCCAGCATGTTGCTAAACCTTCAGCAGTAGCGGCTAATATCAAATGTTCAAAACAAATACCAAAATCTACACTATAATATTTTTCACCGTTGATATTCATTCCAGATCCTTTTTCTCGAATAATTCCGACGATAAACATGGGTGCTTCAGCAAATTTTTGCATTTGACCTACAGCTTGCCAAACTGCTTTTACATTTTCTGGTTCTTGAACTACAATATAGTGTACTCCTTGCATGTTAGCCCAAGTTGGAGCCAACCGTGCTGCGTTTAAAATCCTGTCAATTTTTTCTTTATTGGGCATATCCTGCTTATAAACCCGAAAACTTCTTCTCGTTTTAACTACTTCATAAAAATCCATGATAAAGGCACATACAATTGTTTTAAATACTTGGTAAAGGTAAGTGATTAAAAAATTTTAACTTTATTATTCTAATCTATTAATTAATCGTCAATCATCCTTTTATGACCTTTTGGGCATTCGCCATATGTACAATCATAGAATCCATCATCATATTCTTCTTTTGCATTGTAATGCTCCCAACAATAGAGCTTGTCACATTCAGGACAATAGGCATCCACCCCTTCAGATGAATGGTATTTTATCATAAAATTATGAACTCCTAAAAGGTCATCATCCTCTAAAATCTTGAACAGATCTTTTGATAATTCAACTCTCAAGGAGGTTTCAAGAGTAATTCCTCTGAATACCAGCGATTCTTTTTCATCTAATCTTCCATATCCGATTTTAAATTTAACAGCGATTTTACTACATACAGAACAAGGAAGATGATATTCTTTTTCAGAGATTTTAATAACCCTTTTAGTAGGTTTGATATAATCTTCATTGGACGATAACTCACTGAAATTGAGCCAAAAGGCTATCCAACATTCATCAAAAGCAGTTTCCACTTTTTCAATAAGGATTGATGATTGTTGACTTTGAAAGATATTAAGTTGACTTAATATCTGAGATAAGCGATTTCTAGCAGCATATAAGAAGCTTTTGGAATTGTCAATTTTTTGTAAATTAGGTCCTTCTTCTGTCGCTGTTGTTAGAACTTCCCAAGCGGAAACAGCATTAGAAAAAAATTCTTTAACATCTGATATCCATATATTTCTATTTGAATTATCCAAATCTTTAAGGGATATTAGGTGATTTATTATTTTCTCTATAATTTCTTCAAGATTTTGCACATAATCACGAAGATTCCATACCTTTTCTAACATTTCCTTATTTTCATACCTTAATTCGGTAATTTTTTTCTCCCAATTTATTGATCCAGTTAAACTCTAATAAATCTGATTGTTTTTTCAATGTGATATCATTATTATTAAATCCATTCTTAAATAATGTGATTTTATGTACAATTTTACTTTGAATTCAATTAAAAATGCTTATAAAAACATTAAAGGATATATAAGAAAAACACCTCTTATTCATTCAGCATATTTCAGTGAATTATGCCATAATAATGTTTATCTGAAGTTGGAAAATTTACAACTTACTAACGCTTTTAAAATACGTGGAGCTTTAAACAGAATGCTACATTTGAGTTCGCAGGAAAAGGCACAGGGAATAATTACAGCTTCATCGGGAAACCATGCTCAAGGAATAGCTTTAGCAGCAAAATATTTAAGAATTCCTACTAAAATTGTAGTTCCTCTTAATATTTCAGAAGTGAAATTAAATAAAATCAAACATTATGACGTTACTATTATTCAAGAGGGTGATTTCGATGAAATTGAGACGAAAGCAAGAACTATATCATTACGAGAAAATATAACTTATATCAGTCCATATAATGATATTGACATTATAGCAGGTCAAGGAACAATTGCCCTCGAAATCTATGAAGACCTTAAAAATGTAGATATAATTATCGTTCCTATCGGAGGCGGTGGTTTAATCTCAGGGATAGCATTTGCCGCCAAAGGACTAAATCCAAATATTAAAATATTTGGTGTTCAAACTCATGGAGCATCAACTATGTATGAATCTTGGAAAGCAGGTAAAATCATAAATATCAAAGAATTTAATACTATTGCGGAGGGTTTGCTAGGTGGACTTGAATCTAATGCTATTACCTTTGAAATAGTCCAAAAATATGTAGATGAAATTGTTTTGGTACAAGAAGAAAGTATTAAAAAAGCAATCAGACTCTTATGGGAAATAGAAGGTCAAGTTGTTGAAGGCGCAGGAGCTACAGTCGTTGCTTATATTCTTGAGGAACAAAAGAAGTTGAGAAATAAAAATGTAGTAGCAGTAATTAGTGGGGGAAATATTAATAATTCATTTTTCAAAGAAATCTTGAATAAAGGCTAACTAATACATAATTAGAAAAAAATTTGAGAGTTTAAAACTAATCTATATATTTTACGATTTCTTCTAACGACTTTCGAGGTCTTGGCTCTGGGATTGGACCTTTTGGATATCCTAATGGAAGAATTGTTAATAAATCATCGCTTTTTTTAAGATTTAATAAATTTTTTACATTTTCTCTATTAATCCTACCAATCCAGCATGTTCCAATCCCATATGACCAAGCAGCTAAAGCTAATTGTAATGATACAAAACAAGTATCATGAAGATACCAATTCGGTGATAGTTCCTTATCTCCAACAATTGCTATTAATACAGGAGCTCCTGAAGCAAATGGACCTGTGGTACATTCCTTTGCAATATTCTGAATTAACTCTTTATTCCTAATGACATAAAAGGTCCATGGTTGTCTATTTCTAGCACTCATACAAAATCGCGCTGTTTCAAGAATTTGAGATAAAATTTCATTCTCAATTGGCTTTGACTCATAACTTCTTATACTTCTCCTTTCTTTTAGTAATTTAATTTGTTCATTCATTCAAAAAAGTCTCACATACTTTCATTATTGCCAGATAATGAAAGTTTAAATTTAATCCTTCTCAACTTTTTTTGGAACTATTCTATCACCAAGTTGATAATAATTAAAATCGCCTCCTGTTGCCCATATAATGGGATGAACCTTTCTCCAATCTAGTTTATCACCAGTTAAATAATGAGGATTCGCATATGATTTAATAACTTCACCTATAATACCTTCATTGGGGTCATAATCAAGAATTTCAGCTACTTTACATTCTATATTTACAGGACATTCGCTTATCATGGGAGCTGTTTGTAATTCCCCATAAAATGTGTTAAAAAGTGAAGATTTATCGAAGTCTCGACCAGACTTACTACCACAGATATCAGTTTCAGTTAATATATCTTCAGAAGGTATATTTACGCTAAATGTCATATTCTCATGAATACCAATCCTAGTATATCTCTTCTTATATATACTAAAGAAAATATATTTTCCAAAATCAAAAGGACAAATATATCCTATCACGAGGTAATTTGCTTTATTATTAACTCTTGCGCCTACTAAAACAACTGGTAAAGGACTTAAGAGATTTCCATTAATTTCTTTCTTATTTAATTCATTTATACTCATATACAATCAATTTTGGGATAAAAATAATTAAACTATAAGGATCTCCCAAAAAATAAAAAGATAATGTAAATTTTTAGAAAGTGTCTGGTTTATTTGATTCTTCTTTTGTAACCAATTTTTTTATTAGGAAATCTTCTTTAAATTCGTCTATAGGAATCTTGTGAAGGTGACCATGATATATTATGATTCGATACTTTTTCTCTTTATTGATTGCCTCCTTTTGCATATGAGATTAAATAATATGAATCAATAAAAATAAGAATACTCACTCAATTTTCAAATTAGTTTTCTCTTAATTCGTTCTATTGCTTGCTTTAATGTTTCTAATTTTTGCGAAATAGAAAATCTAACATAATCAGATCCAGGATTTTTATTATTTTTATTATTATTGTAAAAGCTAGATCCTGGAACAGTCGCAACACCCTCATCTTTTACTAAAAAATCAGCAAAATCTATATCATTCATACCGAATTGAGAAATATTAGCAAACATATAATATGCTCCTTCGGGTTTAAACACTTTCATCCCTAATTTAGATAGTTGATTATAAAAATAATCTCTATTTACTTGATACCTATTCCTAAGGTCTCTGAAATATGAAGAATCCAAATTAAATGCATTTAATGATGCTAATTGCAATAAAGAGGGAGCACAAACAGTAAGATAATCATGTACTTTTCTAATGCCATCCATAATTTCTTTACATGCTGCTACATAACCAATTCTCCATCCTGTTACTGAAAATGTTTTACTAAAACCACTTATTGTAATAGTCTTATCATACATACAATCAATACTGCCAATACTTTGATGTTCTAGATCATCAAATATAATATATTCATATATCTCATCAGTTATTGCAATTATATTGTGTTCTATACATAAATCAGAGATAAACTTGAATTCGTCTGAAGAAAACACCTTACCAGTAGGGTTATGAGGTGAATTTATAATTATTGCTTTAGTCTTTCTAGTAATACTATTTTTTAATCGTTCCTCTTCAACATTATAGGTATCTTCTTCGAGGGGAACAAAAACAGGTTTGCCATGAGCTAGATATGATATAGGGGCATAATTCTCATACCAAGGCTCAAGAATTAAAATTTCATCTCCTGGATTGGTTAATGCGAGAATGCTTGAAGCAATTGCTTCACTTGCGCCACATGATATTGTTAGTTCATCATAAGGATCAACAATTATTTTGTTATACTCTCGAAGTTTTTGCGCTATTTTTTCTCTTAAATCTACTCGACCGTAAGTGATAGAATATTGATGTTCCTCTTCTTCTATTCCTTTTTCTATACCTTTTATAAGTTCTAAAGGGGGAGAAAAATCAGGCATTCCCTGAGAAAGATTGATTGCATTATTTTTGATAGCTTTTCTCGTCATTTCTCTAATTACAGATTCTTGAAAAAAATCTAAACTCTTTGATATGACGTTCATTTATAGTTATTCACCTTAATATCAAAATAGAATTTAATCACAACATTTACTGAAATTAAGCAACAAATTATAAATCTTAAGATCATAAATATTTAACATATAAAATTGATTAAGGTTGATGCAAAAAATGGATATGAATAAGCTTAAAGATAAGATAAAACAAATTGTGCTTAATGAAGGGGCAAAACTAGTAGGTGTTGGGAGCCAAGAGCGACTAAAAGATGCACCTCCGTCTGGAAATATGGACTATTGTTTACCAGGTGCCAAGAGTTGTATAATATGGGCTTATCCTAACCCCATTAAGGCACTTGAGAATTATTTCTCCAAAAAGGAAAGGATGAGTATTAAAAAGGCACAACAGATAGGATATGCTGGTTCATGGAGGACAGCCTTGCTTATTTCAGAATTCATCGAAAAAAATTCAGATTTCGAAGCATTTCCCGTGATTCCAAATGCTAAATATAGACCAAGGGAAGACATCCCTGATTATATTAAAGGAGATATACGATATCCTGATTTTTCATTGAGATATGGAGCTGTAGCCGCAGGATTAGGTCATCTAGGATGGTCAGGAAATTTAGTAACAAAAGAATATGGAGGGTCTCTTTACTTGGGCGGAGTATTGACAACAGCACCTCTTGAGCCTGATCCAATGGCAGAAGAAAATCATTGTAATAAGTGTAAAATCTGCACTAATGTATGCACGACGGGGTATTTTTCTGAAAATGAACAAGAAGATATGCAACCAGTAATTATAGGTGGATTTAAGGAAACTTATGCAAAAAGAGGCACCTTTTCTCAATGTGGAATAGGTTGTGCGGGATGGTACGGTTTATCAGAAGATGGGACATGGAGTACTTGGACACCAGGTCATATATGTTTAAAAGAATTCTCAGAAGATAAATGGCAGGATCGTGATTTTCGCAGGAATTTATTTATGAAAATTCTTTCAGATAACAACACTCCTGAAAATTTAAGAAAGTTCAATCAAATAATTGCTCGATCTTTTGGGAAGACTGCGGCACTTGAAAATGTAGGTCTCCGTCCTTTTGCAGATACTAATCCTAGATGTGGGAATTGTAATTTCATTTGCGTTGCAGATCCTAAAAAAAGGAAAGAACTTTATAATATGCTGATTAATTCAGGAAAAGTCTATATTGATAAAGATGGACGAGAGTATGTAAAACAATTTGATAATGATGGAAATGAAATAACTTATTATCCTCCAACCGAGAAAGAATTCTTTACTGAGGAAGAGTTTGTTAATATAGATGGAATTAGGAAAATCGAATAGACTTTCTTAGTTTCTCTCTTCTCTCCTTTAACTATTTATAAAAAATGGAAAATTTTGACTTCTTTTAATATTTTGGTGGTTTAATTAAATAAGCTAAAATAGCGGCTCCAACTGACATCGATCCCATTACTATAAAAAGTATTAAGTAGCTTCCAAATATTGAAACAAAAGCATTTACCATTGTTGCCCCTATAAATCCAGCAATACCATATGCTGTGAACACCATCCCATAATTAGGACCTAAATTTTTAGAACCAAAAAGGTCAGTAGTAGCTGTAGGAAATAAACTAAAATTACCTCCAAAGCAGAAGTAGATAGCACAAGTCATTAATAAGAAATAAATCTCATTAAATCTCGTTGTAAAGTAGATAGACAATAATAATGCTTGGATAATAAACATCAATAGCATTGTTCTTTTGTATGTTATGATATCTGCCATCTTTCCCCATACTATTCTCCCTAAGCCGTTAAATAGAGCTGCCAAGCTTCCAATTAATACGAAATCAGCAGTCCCAATAACATAAATGAAATTGTCACCTGAATCGACTGTTTTTGCGAAAGCTGCATACGACCCAATTACTATTAACCCAGAAATCGCGCTAAGTACAAACGTTGCCCATAGCATCCAGAATTGAGGTAATTTAATTGTTTGGCTACGTTCAAATTCAAGCCCAGAAATACCACTTTTTTCAGAAGGTGCTGGTGGAATCCACCCTTCAGGTTTCCACCCTTCAGGAGGATTACTTAGGGTAAAAGCACCACCAATTATAAGGATTAAATAAATAATTCCGATAATTATAAACATTAATGGAATGTTATTAGATACAGTTGACACAAAATCGGGATCATCTGTTTCAAGATTAGAAGGATTCGCTAAGGCTTTTATAACATAATTAAAAATAAAAGATCCAGCTCCAAATCCTGCAACTGCAATTCCATTTATAAATCCTTTTTTATCTGGAAACCATTTACTTGCAGAAGCTATAGGACACACATATCCAAACCCTATTCCCGCTCCAAAAATTATACCATATGTGATAAACAAACCAATAAAAGTTGTCATGAATGCTGATAATATAACACCACCACCCATTAAAATACCTCCAAGAATGGCAATATTTCTTGGGCCATACTTTTGTTGTAACTGACCAGCAAAAATCATGGTTATTGCAAATGATAATAACCCTATACCAAAAATAAAAACAGTTACCTCCTTAATTTCCTTTATATATGGACTGATGAATACTGTAAGTGTTCCCCATGAATAAATTGTCCCTAACGCTAATTGGATCATAATAGCCCCAATGACTACAATCCAACGATTTCTTAGTTTCTGTACTGTTGACATTACTTTTAACCTTATAAAAAATTTCTATTCTTGAGAATTATTTGCGAGATAAAAATTTTGTATTAATAGTTTAAAAATAACCACATCGTAAATTCTTTTATAAAAGTCTTTAACTATTGTCCTAAATGTAGATATAAAGTTGATGAAACCTATAAATTTTGTCCTGCATGTGGATTTAAATTCTAATAAAAATTTAAGATGATATTTAATTTCAATATCTTATTACAGATTTTTTTAAAAATACGTTTTAGCTTTCAGAATTCAGCATATGTTGCCTTCTTTCAACCATTTTCTGCATTCTTTTCATAATTCTTTCCCGAATTTCCGGTTTCATATACTTCAAATCCTCAATAGCTTTTTGAGCAGCTTCTTCCATTCTGCTAGCTATTATCTGCTGTTCTTCGGGATTTAATTGACTTATCATTTTCCACCATCGTTCCATATTTTCTTCAGGATCCTGTGGAATTCTACCAGATAAAAGGCCCCCGTCAACTTTAAGTGTTATTCCTGTTACAAAACTATTAGAATCACTGGCTAAGAATAAAGCAGCATTAGCTATATCTTCTGGTAACCCTGCTCGTCTAATTGCTTGTCCATCAGAAGGAGCTTTTTTCATTAAATCTGCCAATCTTTCAGCACCCTCTCGGGTTAATCCATATCCTTGCCCAAAAATCCCTGTTGCTATAAAACCCGGTGCTATTGCATTTGCTCTAATTCCAAAAGCACCTAACTCTACAGCAGCAATTCGAACAAGATGAACCAGCCCTGCTTTGGAAAGTGAATAAGGAAATGATCCCATCCCTTGTTGAAAACCCGCAACTGAGCTCGTACAGATAAAGCATCCTGATCCCTGTTTTTTCATTATTGGAATAGAATATTTCATATATAAGAACGCAGCCCGTAGGTGAATAGCAACAGTGTGATCAAATTCATCAGTATCAATTTCTTCAATCCTTCCACCAGCACCAGGATTGCCTGCGTTTGAGAATACAATATCAAGATAACCGAATTTTTTAATAGCAAAATCAATTGATTTCTTAATATCAGACTCCTGAGATACATCTGCATGAATATAAAATGCGTTGGGACCAATTTCTTTCGCAGTTTTTTCACCCATTTCGTCCCAAATATCAACCATCACAACCCCCTTAACCCCTTCTTCAACAAATAACCTTGAAGTCGCTCTTCCTATTCCTCCAGCAGCACCAGTTATCAGTGCTACCTTTCCATCTAATTGTCCCATAGTAATTCAGAATGAAATATCTTTTAATACTTTGATGATATGAATTTAAATATTAAATTTAGATAGCAATCCAATTATATTAGGATTAGTAACTAATTGTTTATCAGATAAAATTTGAAAAACAAGAATAAAAGAATAATATCAAAAAAAAATTAATTTTTCTAATAAGGTCTAACAACGGTCATAGCACCAAAGCCACTATAAGAAGCTTTCGCTTTTTCTAAGGCATTTTCAGGAGTCATTGCTTCCTCAAAATACCTTGGATTTAGATCTCCAAGTGGCTCATTACCTTCAGTTTCTTCATGTTCAAGACCTTTTTTTTCCATTACTTTTTCCATTAATTGGGTCATTTTTTTTTTCACTTTTTTTTTCTTTTTTTTATAATTATAGTAATGTTAAGGTTTAATATATAGTTTAGTGAAACAAACTTTAATTGGAATCTTAGACTAATATTAGACCACAATTTCTATTTTATTGAAAAAGCCTGTTTAAGCCTATTTTAATAGGATTTAATAGACGTTTTCTTATATAGAGATATAATAGATTTTAATGAGTTTAAGAAGATTTGTGAAAAATTGAAAAAGACTGTAAAACTCTCTTTTCTAAGAAATTCTAAAAAATAAGGCATATAGGGTAGAAATCTTTATTTTCAAATAAGCAAATCTTAAATTTGCATATACAATTTATTATCTATTGTAAGATGATTAATATGACCAAAGTAGCAATCATTTCGACCAAGAATCGTATTTATGGTGTGAATAAGTCTTTAGAATTATTAGGAATAAATCCTGTTAAAGATAAAAATGTAATTTTCAAACCTAATTTCAATACAGCTGACCCACCCCCAGCGTCAAGTTCGATGGAGACCGTTAAACAACTCCTCATCAGAATAAAAGAAATGGGAGCAAAAACTATAACAGTTGCGGAACGAAGTGGTCCCGCTAAAACATCTGAAACTTTTAAGAAAAAAGGATTATATGAATTAGCAGAAGAATTGGATTTTAAGATTGTTGATTTAACTGAAGTTTCAGATGATAATTATATTCTTAAAAAAACTGAAGATTGTCATTGGAAAGATGGTTTCTTTTTCGCTAAAATTTATGATGATGCTGAATGTATCGTTGAAACTTGTTGTTTAAAAACTCATATGTACGGTGGACATTTTACCTTATCGCTTAAGAACGCAGTAGGATTAGTACACAAGAAAAATATGGGGGAATTACACTCCTCAAAGAGTCAAAGGAAAATGATAGCTGAAATTAACGCTGTATACAAACCTGATTTAATCATTATGGATGGAATTATAACCTTTGTAGATCGTGGACCGATGGAAGGAACCCGAAAGGAGGCAAATGTCTTTGTTGCGGGGACAGATAAGGTTGCGATTGATGCGGTTGGGGTTGCATTATTACGTATTCTTGGTACAACTCCCGAAGTAACAAAAGGACCAATTTTTGAGCAAGAACAAATTAAAAGAGCAGTAGAACTAGGAGTAGGAATAATGTCTCCTAATGAAATTGAATTCATAACAGATTCTGAGGAAGCTGAGAAATTAGTGCTTCAAATAAGAGAAAAACTTTCAGAATAATATTTTAAAAAAACTATAACATTAGAATCAATAGCAAAAATTATTCTAATAGTTTATTAAGATCCCCAATTAACTTACTGATTTCTTCTTTATCTAAGCTTAACTTTACTTTGCCTCCACCTGGATGTGAAAAAGTTAGATTATAAATATTATTAATTCTTTCTACAGACCATTTTTCATCATCAGGTAAGCTATAAGAAGCAGAGAGCCAATCTGAAGCTTTAAATTCCGCAATCTGGAGTAATACTCCAAAGGCATCTTTTGGATGGATGAATAGCTCCTTCCACCGATCACCATAATTTTGAAATCCAAAGTATGGGATCTCATTTTTTTCAAGAACTTCTCTCGTCATTTCAATATCCGAAGTCTGTAAAACGATGTGGTGAATACCCCCTTCCTTATTTTTCAAAAAATTTTCTAGAAAACTACCTTTTCCAGTTGGTTTTAATATTTCAAATCGAGAAAGATCCCCTAAGGAAAAAGTCTCCCAATAGTATTTTAGATTATTATCTGTTCCATTATATTGCGAAACAGCTCCAAGAATTTTCGTAAAAAATTTTACAGCACCCTCATAATCTTTTACTGCTAATGAAACATGATCAATGCGAGTTATCATAAATGATTCATTATTGAAAATGATATAATTTTTTCTATTGAATTAAAAAGATTTAATAAAATGCAGATTCCTTCTTTTTAAATGAGTCTGTATCTGAAGAATCTGGTTTTTTAATTCCTTATGCCCTTTAGTTAAAAAATTTATATATCATCTCATCTAATATTATTTCACTCAGATAAGAATAATCATCCTAAAACAAATAATATATAGTGAATAATGGTGGAGAATCTTTCAGAACTTCAATTAACACCCAAGGAAGTAGATTATTTTGTGCGCCTTAATAAGATAGTTGAAGAAAGAACAAAAAATCCGAATTTAAGTTTCGGAATCATAATAGAACAACATGCTGAAAAAAATCCAAATGAAATATCCCTGCTTTATGGAGATGTTTCGTTGACTTGGAAAATGTTAAATCAAGAGTGTAATAAAATAGCTAATTATTTTCTCAAAA
Organism: Promethearchaeota archaeon; assembly: GCA_048940605.1. Taxonomy (GTDB): domain Archaea; phylum Asgardarchaeota; class Lokiarchaeia; order Sigyniarchaeales; family SOKP01; genus Loki-b32. Next base: position 754 of record JBHLOJ010000078.1, on the reverse strand, counting down.
TAGGATTTAAATTCGGTGATACTGTAGCGGTGATGATGGAAAACTCTCCCGAATTTATTTCAATTATAACTGGTATTAATAAAATACAGGGAATTAGTTCATTAATTAACGTTAATCAAAGAAAGCAAGCACTTATACATTCTTTTAAAATCAGTGAACCTCTATGGATTATTATTGATGGTGATAGTCTGCCTGCTTTTACTGAAGTGTTTTCAGATCTTAATCTCGAGAGAAAAAAGGTCTTTGTTATAAATAATCAACAAAAATATGATCATAATTTTATCGATTTTCAAAAAGAACTTGACCATATTTCAATCAATAATCCTACAACAACCTTTAGATCAAATTTAACTGACATGTCAGTATATATTTTCACTTCTGGAACTACTGGACTTCCAAAAGCGGCTTTACAAGATAACAGACGTATACTTAATCCATTTGGAATGATAGCTTTTAAATCAACAAATAAAGATGTCATTTATAGTCCATTACCACTCTATCACTCTCTTGCTCTGGTGGTAGGATGGGCTGGTGCTATCCAAGCAGGTGCTACTTTTGCCTTTAGAAAACGGTTTTCGGCTTCAGAATTTTGGAAAGATATCAAAAAATTTGGAGCAACTTGTTTTATGTATATTGGAGAATTACCAAGATACCTTATTAATCGTCCAGAATCAGAGTATGTGGAAAACAATACACTTAAGAAAATGTTAGGAGTGGGATTCCGAAAGGACATTTGGGAAGAATTTAAATCTCG
>JBHLOJ010000185.1:0-4007 GCA_048940605.1 Promethearchaeota archaeon | reverse complement strand
CGATAATGGCACAATATCACAATCAGTTTGGGATTTATGTGGTAATGGGACTGTTTCAATTAAATTTTATGCGAATGACTCATTGAGTAACGAAGGTTTTTCAGAAGTTGTCGTTCGAAAAGAGATTGAATCTCCAACAATTACGATTAATTCTCCTAACGATTTGGATCTTTTTGGAAGTACCGCTCCAAGCTATAATGTAGAAATTTGGGACAGTAATGGTGTAGATACTATGTGGTACACATTAAACAACGACATAGATATTCCGTTCACTGAAAATGGTACAATATCGCAATCAAATTGGAGTTTATGCGAAAATGGAACTGTTTCTATTAAATTCTATGCAAATAACTCATTGGGTAACACAGATTTTTCAGAAGTAATTGTAAGGAAAGATGTGATAAATCCCGTGATTACAATTAATACACCCGATCCTTATGAATTATATGGAAGTAGTCCTCCTTCATTTAATGTAATAATTACTGACCCAAACGGAGTAGATACTAAGTGGTATACCCTTGATAGTGGGATTACAAATAAAACCTTTATATCAAATGGAATTATTGACCAAGGTTTATGGGAACCTCGAGGAAATGGTACCGTAACAATATGTTTTTATGCAAATGATTCCTTAGGCAACGAAGGCTATGAAGAAGTTATCGTGCGAAAAGATATTGAACCTCCTTCTATAACAATTAATTCTCCAGTTCCTTATGAATTATTTGGAGTAACTGCTCCTAATTTCAATGTTGAGATAAATGATAGTAGTAGTATAAATACAAAATGGTATACGATCGATGGAGGTGAAACAAATATTACATTTACTTCAAATGGGTCAATTAATCAAATGTTATGGAGTTTTGAAGAAAATGGAACGGTTACAATAAAATTTTACGCTAGAGACTCATTAGGAAATGAAGGATTTTCAGAAGTTATTGTTCGAAAGGATATTGATCCTCCTTCGATAATAATTAATTCTCCAAATGATAATGATCTATTCAATGAAACAGCTCCTAATTTTAATGTGGAATTAAACAGTATTAATGGTATAGATGCTATGTGGTACTCTCTTGATGAAGGATTAACAAAAACGATTTTTACAACTAATGAATCAATTAATCAAGCAATTTGGGATAATACAGAAGATGGGTATGTTACCTTACAGTTTTATGCAAATAATAGTATTGGAACAACTGGATTTTCAGAAGTATCGATAATAAAAGATGTCGATGCACCCAAGGTTACTATTAATAGTCCATACAATAATTCCTATTGTAATAAAGCACCAATTATCAATGTATACTCACCTGATATTAATCTTGATTCGATTTGGTATGAAGTTAATACAAGTGTTGTATTATTGGGGAACAATATAGATCAGCAACTTGATCCATCAATTTGGAGTAGCCTACTACAAGGAGAGTTTTATATCTCTATTTATGCGAATGATACTCTTGGACACTTAAATAATACTATGATTTTGATGTTCTATAAAGACACGATTAGTCCAGATGCTCCCATACTAATAGATTCTCCAGAAGGAGAAGTATCATTGCCGATTATTTTCGATTGGGAAAATGGGAATGATCCATCGGGGATTTCCTATTATCGATTAATTATAGACAACGAAGACGATCCTTTCTCAACTCCAGGTTTTATCTTTGAAATAAATATTACAAATACTGGCACAACAAGTAGTTATTATGAATTAAATGAGTTTCTTAATCCTATGGATTATAATTTTTTTATATATCAAGTTGATGGTGCAGGAAATCAAGGAAGTGCGGCACATGGTATTTTTACTATAGCAGCAACATCTGAAACCACAACAGAATTTCCATGGTGGCTAATTCTAATAATAGCAGTACCTTTAGGATTAGCCCTACTTATAGTTGGTCTGAAAAAGTCAAAAAAGAAAGAAATTCAGGTAGTCATAATAGATAAGGAATTAGATAAATTGAAAGAAAGAAGAACTTTATTAGACACAGAAGCTAAATCTGCAATAAAAGCATATAATTTTGTAAAAGCTGCAGAAATGTATGAACAATGTGCTGAAATATCGCAACAATTATACAAGGAAGGAGATAAAATTGAGGAACATAGATATAAAAATTTTAAAGATTTAGAGGTAGAAGCTAGATCAAAAGCAGAAGCCATTCCTTTAAGAAATGCGTGTATTAATAAGCTATTAACGAAGTTTTTTGATGAGAATGGGATAAGGTATTATTCAGATCCTCAAATCTATCCTGAAAATCAAGAAACGATTAATGGGTTAATTCTGAATGAGAACAATTTATTACAAAATAGATTTGCAAAACTAGACGATAGCCCAGATTTGGCTAAAAATTTACATATAGATTTTACCAACTTAGAACATATCAATGCCATCCAAATCTTATATGCCACAGATTTATCAATAGATGCTTTAATTGAATATTGCCAAAAGTATCAGAATCCGGATATGATATTATATATTGTAGGTATTATATGGCCTGCATATAACTACGAGGAGACAATTAATCTTCCTAAAGATAGCAAAATAAAATATCCAGAAAATATCAAAATAATTAATGTAAGCTTGTTTTACAGAATATTTCTATTAAACGAACAATATCAAAGAGAATTTCAAAATATTATTAATTTAAACGACGATTTAATAGCATTAAAGGAAATTTATGAATCAACAAGAATTACTTTACATGATACCACTGAGTTAAAGGATGAACTTAAGCAAAAAGGATTATTTTTCTTAATTTAATTTTTTCTTTTTTTTTTTTTGATTTTTAAACTGTATTTTATATTAGATTTTTAATAGCTGTTAACATTGCTTTTAATTGATTATGTATTTCTAATTGGTAATTTTTTCCAATCTTGAAGAAAATAATGGAGCCCATTTTTCTCTCTAATTCCTCATCCATCCGAAAATCTTGAATCAATCTTGACCAATCATTTTGTTCTGATACAATGATTCCTATTACAAGGACTTTATTTTTTTCTAAAAATTCTATAATTTTACTGATGATGTATAACCATTTAGAATTAATTGAATTTCTATCTCGTGCATCAAAAATACAGAAAACACCGTCAGAATCACTTACATCCTTTAAGAAATAGATACAATTTTTTAATACTAAGCCATTTGAGTATTGATAATATTTTTCATCCTCATCATCCTTAAAACTGACTATTTGATCATTATCATTTGCTTCAATCATAATTTGTAATCCAGGATTCCAAAGAGGATTCTCAGTTATGAAAGTTAAAACTATATGTTCTTGGAGTTGCAGAATATCTTCAATTTCATTAATTAATTCTTGATTTCTTTGTTGTTGAGCAAATTCTTTGCATTTGGTTATGAAATTATATGATATTAATCTGAATGCATCTTCAACGTTTTCTCCAGTTAAAGCACTGGTTTCAAAGTATAAAACATTTCTATTTGTAGATCCAGTTAAAGATTGTGACATATTAATGGCATCTTGATTGGTAATAACGCGTTTCTCAGATAAATCCTTTTTATTACCAATGATCATTACTGGCAAATCCGGATTGTTTATAAATTCATTTAACTCATTGTACCAATTTTTAACATTTTCATATGATTTTTTATTGGTAAGGTCAAAAACAATAAATCCTGCTTGGGCACCGTTATAATAAGTTTTACGGTATCTTCGAAAATATTCTTGCGCACCTATATCCCAAAGAGCAACATTAATTTGATTTCCAAATGATTCAAAGTCATGTGATATAATATTGAGTCCTATCGTGGCTCGATAATCTGAGAGAAATCTATTTTCAGCAAATCTACGAATAATTGAGGTCTTTCCTACATTATGATCTCCAGTAATTATAAATTTAAATTTGTAATTCCCTTGTGGATCAAAGTCTAACTGATACAACTGGTTTTTCATTCGTTTTGCTTGTTCAGCATCATACCTAAAATTTGGAATAGATAATTGTATATGATCTCCTTCTTTCAAATTAATAATCTGAGCCGTTTTTTCTGC
>JBHLOJ010000077.1:0-16990 GCA_048940605.1 Promethearchaeota archaeon | reverse complement strand
AACAAAGTTTTAAGAACTGGTGTAAAAGTTAGTAAAAAAATACTTGCTACTGCATTGAAAAATGCTAATATGAGAAAATTTGCAAAAACTCGAGCCGATGCACATGATTTTGCTGATACAGCTGAAGCCTTAGTTGCTTATGTGTGGTTAAGCAAAAAAATATCTCTTGATGAGATAATTAATTATTTATTAAAGAATTTAAAAGGAGATTTAAATATTAGGAATGAAGAGATAAAGAGTGCAACTGAAGCCTTTACTGAATTTTTTAATTATATTAAAAAATTTCTTCCTAAGAAATAATATTATGAAAGATAATCCTATTACTATTGGAATAGATGATTCAACCTTTGATTTAAAATCAGATTTTAAAACAGCTCAACTAATTGGAGTTATTTGCCAAGGTATTAGGATGGTTAATGTAATAAGAACAGAAATTGATATCGATGGGAATAATGCAACTGAGAAGATAATAGAACTTGTACGGCAAAATGAGAAACAAGTACAGTATGTATTCACTCATACAATTACATTTGGTGGCTTCAATATTATTAATCTTGAACAAATTTATAATGAAGTGAATATACCCATTATTGCATTCAACGATAAAAAAGTCGACATTGACTCTGTTGTGAATGCTTTAATTAAAAAATTCCCAAAAGATTATAAGGAAAAAATCCAATGTATATTAGAAGCTGGAAATCTATACCAAAGTAGAATCCAAACTGCGGGTGGAATCTCAAATATATATTTTCATTTAAAAGGTATAGAAATTTCAGAAGTAAATTTTTTATTAAAAAAGAGTTCCATTGATTCTAAATTACCAGAATGTCTTCGTCTTGCACATTTAATTGGAAAATTATTTTAATTTTTGAATCATTTGGAATTATCAATTTCATATTCTAAAATACGTCTAATTCTCCCACGTAGATCTACTCTTATCGCTGACATCCCATAAGTAGGGATACCTAATTTTTTTTCTACTTGTTCAGCACTTAAAGCATCGGGAAGATCTTGTTTATTTGCAATTGCGATTATTTTTGAACCAATATATCGTGAAAACTTTCTATAGATTTCTTTTGTCTGTTCAATGTTTTCTTCAGTAGAATCGCATACCAGGATTGCTAATCCCGCTCCTTTCAAAAAATCTTGCCACATGAACCTAAAACGTTCTTGACCCCCAAAATCCCAAATATTAACTTTACTTCCATTTAAAACTGAATCTTCTATTTCTAAACCTACTGTTGGGTTTTTTTTTTTCGAGATTTTTCTTCCTTGAAGTAATGATAACAATGAAGATTTCCCCACTCCACTTGGCCCTACGAAACAAATTTTTGTTTTAGTCGAGAGAACCTCTAATCAACCTTCCCATATAAGAATCTTCTTACGTAGAAAAGGTGAATCAGGCTTCAAAAATTAAAATAATATACTTATAACACCAGAATATTTCAATATATAATAAGGATAAGGCAAAGTTGAGTCCTAAAAAAAATTCAAAACTACAGATTTTTCATTTCAATAATTTAAGAAAATACCATCCATTATGAAGATTTAGAAAAATTTAAATTCTTAAAAAGAATTATAATTGGAAAACGAGTTAAAATAAGTATAAAATAAAAAAGTTCGAAAAAAAAAAGGTTTCTTTATGCTCCCGTGTCAATATCTTTTACAATACCCACCGCGACGGTTCTACCCATGTCCCGTACAGCAAATCGGCCCATTTCTGGAATTATTTCATATTTCTCGAGGCACATTTTCTTAATAGGAGATAGTTCAACGATAGCAGTTTCATTTCGTTTTAAGAACTTAGGAGAATCCTCAATTACAGCCCCAGTTTTTGGATCCAACTTTTTAACTAAACTTGCAAATTTCGCGGCAACTTGGGCAGTATGAGCATGAATTACTGGAGTATAACCTTGAGCTATTGCGGTTGGATGCCAAATTACGATGATCTGTCCTGTCCATTTTCCCTTTGGAGTGATAACTGTAGGAGGATTGTTCGGATGTCCTAAACAATCTCCTCTACTTGCATCCTGCATAGTAATTCCACGGATACTCATGCCTATGTTATCACCTGGTTCAGCTTGAGGGATCTCCTCATGATGCATTTCAATTGTTCGAATATCTCCCTTAAAACCTGTGGGATTAATTAAAATATTATCACCCTTCTTTAAAATTCCTGTTTCTACTCTACCTACAGGTACAACACCAGTTCCTTTAATCCTATAAGAATCTTGTATTGGAACCCTTAAAGGTTTATCAGTAGGCTTTTCGGGAAGTACGAATTTATCGATTGCATCAATAAGGGTTGGGCCATCATACCATGGCATTTTATCACTCTTTCTTGATAAATTCTCCATTGCCATACCACTGGTAGGTACAAATGGTACGTCTTTTACTCGAAAACCAATATTTTTTAGAAGATCACCGACAGATTCTTTAACTTCATTAAAACGATCTTCACTATAATTATAAATATCAGCTTTATTTACCGCAACTACTATTTGTTTTACACCTAAGGTTTGTGCTAAATATGCATGTTCACGTGTTTGCCCATTCGCAGCAATTCCAACTTCCATTTCACCTTTCTTTCCAGAGACGACAAGAATAGCAGCATCAGCCTGACTGGCGCCAGTTATCATGTTCTTAACAAAATCTGCGTGCCCTGGTGCGTCTATAATGGTGAAGTATCGATTGGGAGTTTCGAATTTTCTAAATGCAAGATCGATTGTGATACCACGTTGACGCTCTTCTTTCAACTTATCAAAAACGAAGGCGTAAGACCAAGATTCTCTATCGTATTCTTTAGCTAACTTCTCCAGTTCACGAGCTTCTCTGTCAGTAACTGCTCCTGTTTCGATAAGAAGCGCTCCCATCATAGTGCTCTTACCGTGGTCAATGTGTCCGATGATTACCAAATTTAAGTGTGGTTTATCAGCCATTTTAATCAATTTCCTCTATTAATTATTATTTATTTCTTTAAATTTTAAATTTCTAAATTAAATTTATTTTTATTAGATGTTATTTTTAAATGTTGTTGAGTTTATATTTTTTACTATATTCTACTATATTTAAGGTCTTTTTCATCATATAATTTAATTCTTATTCAATTTTCAAACTCAAATTATTTCTTTTGTATTAGATGAAATTTTTTTTACTTTTTCTTTTAAATTCCAAGTGAATAAGATAATAAAAATAAAAAACTATAGATCGTTAAATAAGGTAATAATTGAAAAAAACAAAAAGAATACAAATAGTTAAAATCTATTATGGTAAAAAGTAGAACAAGATTTCCAAAGGAAGGGGAGTTTGTTATAGCGAAAGTGACTGAAGTTGAAAATCAATATGTTTATGTTGATCTTATCGATTATGAAGGTTTACCTTCTGAGAAAACGGCAAGAGGAATGATACATATATCAGAGATAAGTTCTAGATGGATTAAAAATATACGAAATTATGTTCGAATTGGACAGAGAATAGTTCTACGAGTACTTCGGGTTGATCCAGAAAAGGGTCATGTTGATCTGTCACTAAGAAGGGTTAATTCCGCTCAGAAAGAGATTAGGTTAAAAGAATGGAAATATGCAGTGAAATTTGAGAATTTATTGCAATTTCTTATAGAAACTGAAGGAGTTAACATGACACTTGATGAGGCTTATGAATTAATTGGATTTGCAGTCAAAGATTTATTTGATACATATCAGGATGCAATAGAGAATCTAAAGGAAAATGGGGAAGAAATTTTAAAAAATATAGAGGGTGTTTCTGATGAAATAAAAACTATTTTACTAAAAATTGTAGATGAAAATGTAGAAATTTCGACTGTAAATATATCTGGGAAAGTTAAGTTATCATTTAATTCAGAAAATGGTATAGATCGTATAAAAGAAACACTCATTGAAGCTTCAAATGTCATTGATTCAAAAGAGACTCGCAAAATTGTTATTAATTATCTTGCAGCTCCATTTTATCGTTTAGAAGTGATAACAAAAGACTATTTAGATGCAGAGAATATCTTATCTGATGCTCTAGAAATTATTGAACAAAAAGCAGTTCAAAACAAGGGGACATTTGAGTTTATAAGAGATTAGATCTTAAATTATTGTATTTAATTATCCTATGACAAAATACTTACAGAAGTGTAGCAGCTGTAATAAATATGGTTTAGCAAACCCTAATTCGAAATGTCGCCATTGTGGGGGTCGATTAATAAATCCAAGACCACCCAAATTTTCATTAGTAGATAAATATGCTAAATACCGATTAAAGTATTTTAAAGAAGAATTTGACAAGAAATTTAGCTGATTATGGAGGAATTTCTACTTTTTCTGCAAATTTTTCTAATACAAGAATATTAGCATTTTGCGAGGGAATATAAGCAATATCCTCCTCTTCGAAAGGGCCATAATTAATAAGATCAATTCCTACTAAAGGTGGTGTTTTTTTTAGAAATCTTAATAGCGTAAATTCTACTTGTTCTACCTTTTGTTCATTCGTTATTTCAGAGATAATAGATTCTTTTATAGATACTTCTGATTGATCAACTTCTGACTCTAATTCATCTTTAAACTTTATTTGTTCTTCAATTTTTAATTCCTCTCCACCACTAAAAGTAGAAATAGCTTTTACTTTTTTATATCCTTTAATTGAACTAATTAAATTTTGAAAAAGTAATTTTTCCGCTTCAATAACATTATCAAGATTAATTTCTTTAAGAGCAAGAGCACTATTGATAATTTTAAGCTCTCTCATCTTTAAAAGATCTTCGGATAGATAGTTTATATTTTTTTTATAAGTTTCAAATAGTTCGAATTTAATAGAATTAGTCTCATTTTCTTGATGATTATTTAGAGAATTAAGAACGGTATTATATTTATCAAAAAGCTTTTGATCTAATCTTGTTAATTCTACTTTCTGGAATTCTTTAAGCCAATGCTGATATAGGTCTTCATAGTCTTTTTCTAAATTCATTACTATCGAAACTTTTTACTTTGATACATTTAAACTAGTGTTCATAAAAATAAATTTTTAACTTATATTGTTTTTGCTACTTCTTTACATAAAAGGAACACAGCAATATGGTGAGGTACTTCAACTTTTTGTCCCATTACATACGGACCATAAATTTCTCCTTTAATCTTAGTTGCTGGTACCTCTGAAGCGGTGATTTCTATTTTTTGAGTAGTTTTCACTTTACTTTCAAAAACAATTGGATCTAATGTTTCATTTAATTCATTTAAAGGATTAAACAGATCTAAATCATCAGGATTTAATTCTTGTACTTTAAATCCTGTTTTTCCATGGAGAGATCCAGGATATCTGATAAGCCTATGAATATCAACCGTTACGGGTGTATCGATTTCTACGCCTATTTCGTGAGCTATCCCTTTTAAAAAACTATTCCATGATTTAATACCGAAATTTTCACTGGGCCATACATTATTTGTCCTGTTTTGAATTGTATTTAAAAATCTATCTTTAAAATTTAAAAAACTGGTAATTTGATCTGCTTTAAGGTTAAACTTTCTTTTATTTATTAGTATATTATGAATCTCTGCATTTGATTTGTTTAAAATATCTTTAATTTCTCTAATACACTTTTGAGCCCAACCGAAATTTTCTTCTGAAAATCCATAAATAGTTCCACTCTTTTCTCGCAATCCCAAAATTTCGAAGGAAATATTTTCTCCTGAAATATAATCAGCAATTTCTCTTCGTTCTTCACTAGATAACGTTCTTATCTTTTCATCTTTTATTTTCAAATGATATCCACGATGTCCCGAAAACGTAATTTTTATTTGATCCAGGGAGATCCCGAAATCTGGATTTAAAAAATCATAAATTAATTTAATTATCTCGTTTTTAGCAATATTTAAACATTCCTCGCAAATCCAAGTTATAGTTTGAATTTTTGTCTTATTACAACTTGGACATTTGGATACCATTCCTTTCCCGGCTTTACCGCATTCTTTACAATGCCATAAATCATGATCCTCTTTGCAAGGAGTATAAAAATGATCTACATCGATATCTATTATGAAATCACAACCCAAATAATCTTTACTTGCCATTTCTTGATTTTCAGGGTGTTGATATAGAGTTCCACTTGAATAAACATGCCTTGGACCACTAGTTATTAAAAAATTTATAAAATTATTTCTATTATTAAAACCCATATGTCTCATCATTATTGATTTCTTATCCCATAGAAAAAATGCAAACTCTCTTTGGGGTAACATATCAATAACTGAAATTTCAGCCTTTGCTTTTTTGTAATAATCAGAAAATATTCTATTTAAGTATTTAAAATCTTTTATCATTTTCTTATGGTTAATTATTAGAAGTTTTCAATTCTCTAGATTTACGATATTGTTTTATTCGTGTGTAATTTAAAGGTTGAGACAGTTCCATTTGTTTTTCTTGAGTTCTTGAGTAATATCCCTTTATACATATATCATCTTTATATTTCTTTGCAAAGCATAGATCATAAGATTTTATAGATTCACACGAGTAAGGTGTATAACCTTTTTTCATAGCATATCTCACTTGATAGGTTGTTTTCTCTCTATCAAAATCTGGAAGTGTTGAAAATATATTTATTATCTCTTCCTCAGGAAATTTAAGGGCATTCAAAAACCAAACTATAAAAAGCCTTTCTATATGTATTAAATTCTGACTTTCTCCCGCTTTTTTTAATATTTCTCGTATACAGGGAGGGAAATCCTCTTTTTGAGTTTTTCCATTAGTATAGGAAATTTCAATTTGTTGATAATTATCTTTTTCCTTTTCCCAAATGTTTTCAATTCTCTCGTAAATATTCTTAAGTCTTTTATTTTTTAGTAAATTTTCTTTTTCAGTCTTAATTTGAAATGATGTTAAAATCTTATTACGGACAAGTTCTTGAATTAACCTATTAAGACTTTCAGGTTGAATAAATACATATCCATTAGATATAGGATTGTTTATTAATTTTCTATAATCATCCTTTAAATTAGCAGCAAGTCTGAGATAATCAATAAAATGGATTTTAAAATTAGTCTTTTCATTTAGCTCTTGGTCTTTTATCTTAATTCTTTTATATATTATGGGATCCTCATCATAGATAACATCTAATTTCAAATCTAGATAAATTTGAAGTAGATTCGAATTATTGTTTAGTTCTTTTTTCATCCGTCTATAGGCTATTTTTGAATACAATTCAGCAATTCTATTAGTAATTTGCTTATTATCCAATAAACTAATAAGAATTCTAATTAATATGTAAAAATGAATATTAGCTTCCTCATCCATATAATAGGAAAACTCCTCAATTCTATCTAAAGCTGATTTGAAAAATTCTAAAATTCTTTCATCAAGATCATTATAACTTTCATCTGAGAAGAATTCATCAATAAATTCTATAGCCCCTTTCGATGCAATTTTTGGATAGTAATCCTTTAAAGAAGGGAGCCAAGGGTAACGCTTTACCAAATCGGAAATCTCACTCATCGTTCAATAAATTTCCAGTTATGATTACTATTATTTAATTCCTAAGAAATTTGACTCATTAGTGTTTTAATAAATTAAGAGTAAAATGGTTTATTATATTTGAAAGGTAACTTTTCAGAATAACTTAAGATTTAAATTCCTTATTTTGGGAGAATAAAGTCTTTTCTTCATAAATAATTTCATAATAATCTAAAAATAATTTCAATAAAATTTCGAAAAATTTGTTATTTTTTCTAAATAGGTTAGAAATAAGGCATTTTCTATCAAAATAATTAAGAAAAGCTTTGGACTATATAGATTAAAAAGATTTTAAAGATTATTAATTAATATTCAATAATAAAAATCCAATTATGAAAGAGTAAAATTCAATACCACTCGAAGATGAGGAGTTGATTCATTATTAGAATATTAGAGTCGATTTCTGCCCCAAATTTTTCATATGTCTTCTTATTTCCTACGTATAATACATGATCTACATATTCATAATAGGAAATAATTTCAAAGATTGGATTGGTCTCTTTTTTTTATTTCCCATAATTTTTACTTTTCTGCATTTTTTAGGTTTATATAATCCATTTTTCATTTTAGTTTTATTATTTAGAATCTGAAAATTGGGATTAAAAGATATTGAAAGTCATTCATAAAGTGGATGCCACAGTAATAAATCAAATCTTCCAACATAAAGAGCAATTCGATCTCCTTCCTTAAAAACCAGGCTTTTACTGTTTAAATCTATCGAAGAAAGTAAGTATACACCATTATTTGTCTTTATAGCTTGGTTTTTATCTAACGATTTTATCAAATTTTCTACTCTTGCATTTTTAAATGTGCCTTTAAGATATGCCTTTACTTTTTCAAACTCTAATTTAGATGGTATCACATATTTCTCTAAGTATATCCCTTCTATCTTAGGTTGTCGAAATCTCTCATCCTTAATGTAAGTTGAGACATATTCATGTTTTTCTAAAGATACAAGATAAGCTAAAATGAGACATTCCACTATTTGATTTTCAAAATTCTTAAGAAATTTACCAAAGCATTCAGGGTCGAAAATACTAATTCGCTTACCATTGTTAAGTTTAGCTGTTATGTGATAATCGAAATTACCACCCTCATATTGTGCTCCTGGATAAACTTTTTCAATATATATTCTCATCTAACTCTCTCATTAATACAAATCTCGATATTTTATTTTTTATCTTATCTCTTATTAAAATAAACAGGAATATATCTTTTTCACTCATTCTAAACTTTTAAAATATAGGTGAGATATTTATTTTCTTTTAGAAGGAGTTATATTTAATACCTGAAATACAAAAATAGCAATACATATTCCACAATTTGACATTTCATCTTCATCTATTTTGAAATCGTAACAATTGAATAAATAAGGAGGGGATGGATTTTTTCTTATTTCATCTCTGCTATCTATCGCTACAAGAAGTCCTAATTTATTTTGTTGGGCATAACTACAGATTTGTGGTTTATGTTCTTTCCACAAATATTCAATCAACTCATTAACTTCAAACGGATATGATTTGTATGTACTAGAATCTCGTATCCATTTATCTTCTATGTGAATGTGTTTAAACCAATGATCAGCGTTTCCACCAGCACTCGGTACTTCTCTTATCGATTGAAATTGTGGTTCATTCTTGATAAATAAGAGAGAATCTAGTTTGTCTTGTAACCAATAATGCATATCTTTTTCATCAGTCCATTTCTTTGTTAAATTCTTCAATGGTTGTTCATTCCAATTTTGTATTAATTTATTATGGATAAAATTTATGAGGTTTCTCCAATTACTCCAGTATGGATTATGTTGTATGTTTGGATAGATATCAGTGACCTCTTGATTAAGTTTTTCTTTAAATTTATCTTCTTCTGGTAAAAAATCAATGTCAGTTTTTTGAATATATGAATTGAATTTCTTTGGTTTATTGCCATCACATATCCATTTCGCTAAATTCTTTTTAAATTGTATACTTTCATATACAAAATGTATCTTATATTCTTTGAGAAGTATGTCAAAAAAATTTGTCTGATAAGGCATTCCTATGATTCCACCATACGCAGTTTTAGGATCTGCAAACATTTGTAAATTTTCAAATCGTTTCTTATAACAATCATAAGCTAATTTAGCGTTATCAGACAGTCCTTCTCCTGCTTGCAATAATAATAATTGAATTGCTAAGTAGAGATCACCTCGTACTTCATACCATACAGATAGTTCTTCGTAATTTTTATCTTCTTCATATCTCTTTATTACATAATAATATGCTCTGTTTGCATACCTCAAATCATTAATTATAGAGTTAATAGATTCGTTCTGTGTTTCTCCAAAGACATCGAAATAAAAATCCTTTTCATTCTCATCAGGCTTAAACGTATATCCATATTCCACGAAATATCTATATTTTAAATCCACATCCATAAATATATTACTATTACTAGGATAATCAATGACACCTAGTTCTTTTATCATAATAAGCAACTTTTCCCGATAATACACGCTTTTCCATAAGTATTTTTTTGCCAATTGAACATAGTGTTTTTGGGTTTGGTTTTTTTCATTGCATTTTATCTTATTTTCATCTTCGCAAATTTTACACATTCCTTCATTTAGAAAATCTTTATATTGGTAAAACATCATTTTATATTCTTTGGATAAATTAAGATATATTGTTCCCTTTCTATCTGTATCTAATTCAGTTGATAATTCGCTTTCCATACTTGCAATTCCATCAAGTGTAGGTTTAGCGATTTCTTTGATTATATTATCTTTTGTTCTACAAATCCCCATAATATCTCAATCGTTATTTGCCTTTTCTTTTCATTTAATTATTGCAGAATGATACTTTTTACTTTATTAATCGTATTTAATTTGTAGTAAGTATTTTTTAAAAATTTCTAAATTTATAATATATTTTTAATATAAGTTAAGGAAGTTTATAAAAATACAATATTGAGCGAATTTTTTAAAGATAAGATTGATATTTCGTAGAAGATTCAATTATTTTTTATTCGATTTTTGTCATTATTTCATTGTAATTTTCATTATTTTATCGTAGTTACGAGAGAACTGATTAAAATTCGTCCATATCCTCGTCTTCATCAAATTCTTCTTCTTCTACTCTTGGCGCAAGGAAGTAGCTTAATTTTCCACCTTCGAGGAGGTCAAAGTTCATTTTTAATGGATGATCAGTCTTTAAAGATATTTCTAATTTCTCTGTAATCGAAGCTATTTTTAAAATGGCTTTAAGGAACGTTAGGGAATAAGCTCCGCTACTTGAACCTTGTAACTCACTTTCAATCAAATCATCTTCGTTAAGATCATATTCCATTTCGCCTATTTGGCCTGATGAGCTAAAAACGAGTCCTTGTCCTTCATTAGCGTTTATATTAAGTATTTCAGAATAGATTTCAGCATCTTTTATTGCCTCTACCAGAAATTCGGGGTCTATTACCCAATTTGAAGGATATTCAATCTTTAATAAATTATCCATTGGGATTTCTTCGATATCAATATCCAATAAAGCTAGACTAAATGTTCTTATTCGTGATACTCCTTCCCTCTGCATTTTAATTTTTATTTTTTGGTCAGCTTCATTGAAGTTAATCTCAACCGAATCATTAGCAGCACTTCTCTTAAGGATCTTATCCAAATCATCTAAATTTAAGCCAACTTTGGATTCTTTATTACATTGATAAACATCAAAATCATCCTTTTTGATTGATAATTTTAATAAACAGATTCTACTAGGATCCATCGCTGATATTGTAAACTCTTTAGGAGTAACTCGAAACTCAGTTTCGTCTATAATACTGGCAAGGGTTTCTACAATCCCTTTCAATATCCGACTATTTTCCAATTTTAACGTAAAACTCATATTCTTTTAGTACCTTTATTCAATTATAATTAAGATAATAAAGTTTTATTAGCATTATTAATAATGTTTAATATTAGTCTTTTAATAAAGTCATTTGTAGATATTAAATTAATTATTTATACTTATCTTATATTTTCAATGTATAGTATTATTAAATTTAGAGATTTTTTAAAGAAAAAATGTCTTTACAATCTGCAAAACAGAGAACAATAAAAGATATCAGAAATCATGATGTTAGAATTCAGGTAACTGGTTATATTAAGGATCTTGTTGAACAAGATAATTTAATTTTAGAGGATAGAACTGGACAAATTAAGGTTGATATCAAATCTATTGATCTTAAGAACAATGAAAATGATCTGGTTAATGTTATTGGTGAACTTATAATTAGTATGGATGGTGGAAAAACTATAGCGGCTGAAATCATCCAAGACATGAATAATTTAAATTTTGAATATTATCTAAAACTTTATGATTTAAAAAAAAAATATGGTTAACGAACTTTATTGTTGTTGAAGATATATGGTACAATTTTGTCCTGAATGCTCGAATCTTTTGCGTAAAAAGATAGAGAATGGAAAGGCATATCTAGTTTGCAAGTGTGGTTATCAAGAATTTCTCGAAATTTCAATTAATCAAGAAGTTGTACAAAAAAAGAGAAAAGCCTTAGACAAAAATTTGATAATAGTCAATACAGAAGATAAAATTTCGGTTTATCCAATAGTTAAGAATAATTGTCCCAAATGTAATCATAACGAAGCTGAAACATGGCAAATACAAATTAGAAGCTCAGATGAGCCAAGTACTCATTTTTTTAGATGTGTTAAGTGTAAATACTCATGGCGCGAAGAATGAAAATAGTTAATACTCTTTCTTTTTGGCTAATAAGATTATTATGTAGGAATAACTAATAAATCTTATTGAGAATCTTTCATACTATGGGAAATAAATATTTTTACCATTTTACTCATTTTTGATGAAATAAACCTCTTTAATAAAATCCTCTATCGAAACGATATCTTCTCTTTTATTGAAATGGAACTTCCAATCTTCCCCATTAATCATGAGATATCCATATTGTTTTAATCCTTTTATAAGTATCACAATCCCTATAATCGCTAATATAGGTCCTACTGCATATACCAGAGTATATAAGTTAAAACTCAAACTTAATCCTACTATTATAAAGATAACACCTAAAATTAAAAGTAAGATATTTCTATTATGCCAAGCATTTTCTATATATGATATTTTTTCAAGCGGGACATCTCGATATACTCGATCATACCCTTTTAACTTTTTAAAATGAAATATTCTTCGATTAGTTATCCCTAAAATATTTTCTCTTACTTTCTTCGTAGTAGTTGAGCTCATTTCTCCCTTTGGTCCAATCTCCCATCGAAATAAGATCGATTCTTGTGTATTCAAATAATTATCTATTGACATTTTTATCCCCTTTACCTAATTATCAATTATTTTTCTAGGATTTTTTTACCTTTCTCAGTTAAATGAAGATGGGGAAACCATGGATTGTTTCGATCGCTACCAGGAGCTAGAATTCCAACAGCAATATATTGCCAAATTTTATCTGAAACTTTTAAATAATCCTCATTTCTTAAAGCAATGATTCGCCCCAAATCCATTGGTTTTATATCCATATAACCTAACTTAGTAGCTACTCTCTGAATTTTTTGGTATAATGCTAGTTCTATTCCTACTGAAAAAATAATTCCACTGTTAATTAATTCATTGACAATATTTTCAACTTTTTCTTCATCAAAACTTTCATATATTTCTGATATTTTTATCACCTCAATTTAATTTATGTTAAGGGTGCTTCACATTTGGAACAGAATTCCCCAGTTTTATCCAAGATTTCAGCACCATATGATTTGCAATATCCTGTCTTCTCTTTTTCTTCAATTAATCCCTTTTTTTTCTTCAGATTTAATAAATATAGAATAGGTGGTATTATAAATAGAATAATCGATTCAATAACAGCACTATACCCTATAAAAGCAAACCCTCTTTCAGAATATGGTGGCCAATAAGATAAATTATAATCGACCATACTCCAGAGTATTGCTGTTATGACAAGACCTATAACTATAAATATTATAAGAATTATC
Organism: Promethearchaeota archaeon; assembly: GCA_048940605.1. Classification (GTDB taxonomy): domain Archaea; phylum Asgardarchaeota; class Lokiarchaeia; order Sigyniarchaeales; family SOKP01; genus Loki-b32. The sequence goes on along the minus strand of JBHLOJ010000077.1, from coordinate 3,486 downwards.
CTTAATAGTTTATTTTCCATTAAATTTCCCCATTTGGCTTTCTCTTTTTGATAGTAATTTTTGAGTTTATAAGATGCTCTATAGAATTCTCTATAAAACCTTTCTATACATACAAAGAATATTCTTACAAAATATAAATCTTTACTTTTTTAACAAAATTGTACCTTCATGCGACAAAAACATTTAATCTTAATCTTTATTTCCATTCTTTGGTTAAGATTTGAAGAGATAAAACTATTAAGCTTTGAAAAAGTATGAGAGTTTAAATATTTGAATTAATTAATGAAGAATAGATTATAAATTTAAATTTTAAGGCAAAAATTCATGAAAAAATCTATAAATGGAGATGGTCAATAGTTATTTTACTTATTATAATAATTGTAATAGGAGCGATAATTACTTTTTATTATTCTTCTCTATTCAAGTCTAATACACATTTATATTTAGTTTCCGTTGGGGATTTTGGTTTTAATTCATCAAGATTTACTACTTGAGTTCTATGTTTGCGATGTGTTTTCTCAAATTGCTGTAATAATTGTATAGCTGTATAATTATTAACATTAATAATACAATACATATGGCAATCGAAACAAACTCTCACTCTTGTCTCTTTCAAGTTATTATTAGTTGATTTATTCAATTCCAATTTAATCATCTTTTTTTTATCTTTTTTTAATGTATCACATCTCAATTGTGTAAACATTTACAATAACTAAGAATAATTTTCACCTTCCAGGAGTATTCTCGCTAAAAATTCAAAAATATTATCAATATTTTCTCCAGTTTTAGAAGAGCATTCGAAATACTTTACCATATTATATTTTTTTGAGATCTTCTCAGCGTATATTCTAGATATTACTCGTTCCTTATGAAGGTCTAATTTTCCCCCAACCATTAATAAAGGAACTTTCTTCTCATCATTAGATAAATTGTTGTTGAAGAGTGTTAACCATTTTTCCAGATTAGTTATGCTGGAATAATTAGTGATATCATACATAAAAATACCTGCTGATAAGCTCCCCATAAAAACGGGGAAAATAAATTCAAACTGAGGATCACTTCTAAGATTCCAAATTTGAAATATTATTTTAACGGAATGTATTATTATATTTTTTATTGCGATATCTATGCATACTGGTGGTTTTGCTTCCCTTTTTTGAATACTTGCATGGGTTAAGGATGTTTTTCCAACATCATTATCCCCAAAAAGGCATATTTTGAAGATTAACTCTTTGCTCATATCATACACCTTTTATCCTGAACGTATTCGTTAAAAAGCTAGAATATTGTCTCTATAGAGTTCTCTATAGAGTTCTCCATATAATAATCTCACTAACAAAATATAAATCTTTACTTTTATATTAAAATAGAACAAAAATTTACATTAGTACAAAAAAAATTTGAAAGAAAAAAGAGTTCAAAAAATGTCAGATATAAATATTAAAGGGGAATTCAATACGAAATTAAAGGATGAGACTTTTTTACATTTTGTAGATAATTCTAGTATGGGAGTTTTAATAATCCAAAGAGGTTATTTAAAATATTTCAATAAGAGATTCACAGAAATTTTTGGTTATACTAGAGAAGATATTTTAAATTGGGGAAAGCGAGAATTTTATAAAATAGTTCATCCTAAAGATTTGCCAAATTTAGTAGAAAACTTTAAGATTGAAGATGATAGAAAGACAGTCACTGTACAATTCAGAGGAGTAAGAAAAGATAAAAAAATTATCCCTATTGAAAATTATAATTGCCATATTTACTATGATAATAAAACAGCATATTTATCTAGCTATACTTTAGTAGAGAATTTTGTTGATGAAGAAGATATTCCCAAACTCATTAAAACTAAAGAAGGTAAAAAAATTGTATTAGATTATGATCCCGATATAGTTAAAACCTTAGAAGAAAAGAATTTAAAGTTTAAAATTTTTAACTACTATTCATATCGTGAAGTAGATTAATCTTTTTTCTCTTGATTTTCTCCTGGAATTTCTTCAAAATGGATATTATATCTTTTCTCAGGATCAAGAACCTTATGTTTTATTATAGCTCGTGGGATATATAAAATAGTATCTGGTCCCATAGAGGTCAATTTCACATTTTTTAACGTAAAAATATTCTTCTCTTCAGTCATATGTTATCGCATTCAGTTTCAAATTAAATATTTTGTTATATATTTTATAGAACTTTAAATATATCATTTTAAAGTTAGTTCTATAGGGATCTCTATAGAAAGTATAAAAAATAAAGAGAGTACTTAATAAGTAGAGAGAATAATTTAGCAATAAAACTCAATTTTAAAACGAATTAAGGTTATAAATAGAACTCAATATCTTATATTTTAACCTCAATTATGGGCTCTTTTATTTCTTTAATCGGGGAAATAATCATTCTTTTCCATAGGATGATTATAAGAGCAAATATCACTCCTGATACAATTGGTAAAATTTGTGTAGGAAGAAATTGTAGCATTATTCCTCCTAGAATTGGAGTTATTATTTGACAAATACTGGTTAAAGAGTTATTTACTCCGAATAAACTGCCTGTTTCCTCTCTTTTAACAGTATTAGTTAATTTACTTGTAAGAATGGGGCGTGCTACTCCTGTCCCAAATGCTAAGAAGAAAAATGGAAGATAGACTATCCAATAACTAGTAGAGAATATAAGAAAGATCATAGCAATGATCATTGTGAAAATACCAATTATTAGAGTTTTATTTTCACTTAATTTTTTCAGTATAGGATTTATCAGAATGCTCTGAAAAATAACCCTAAGAACACCAATCCACGCCATATAAAAACTCACTTGTTGAGGAGTAGCGTTAATTTGCTTTTCAGCAAATAGAGGAAAGGTGCTAATAAAAACAGAAAAACCAAAATTATAGATGAAAAAAATTACGATTAGTCCCCTTATCGTGGCAGAATTAAAGAAATATTTGGCTTCTTTAATAGGAAATATATCTCCGAACTTAACCTCTAGTTTGTCTTCTCTTCTTTTTAATGATTCAGGTAATAAAATAAATACCAAAATAATTGAAAGAAGACTTATTCCAGCAGCAAAGAAAAAAGGAATCGAAAAGTTAATTGATAATAATAGGCCTCCAATAACTGGACCAAATATTAGTCCTGCACCGAAGACTGCACTTGAATAACCGAAAGTTTTAGTTCGATAATTAGGATTGGTCACATCGCTAATATATGCTTGAGTAACTGTCATATTACTTCCCAGAAGTCCATCTACTAATCTTGCAGCAATTAATATCCAAACATTACTTGCTAAGCCAAGTAATATAAATCCAATAAAAGTACTTGTTTGACTGAATAACAATAATGGCTTTCTTCCGTATCTGTCGCTAAGTTTGCCGGTAATTGGACTGGCAAAAAGTTGACATATACTAAAAATACTAAGGATTAATCCTATTTCAAGAGCATTCAAGCCTAAAGATAACCCAAGAAAGGGGATTATAGGTAACACACTACTAAA
>JBHLOJ010000184.1:0-4024 GCA_048940605.1 Promethearchaeota archaeon | reverse complement strand
ATTTCCTTTCCCATAATGGCTTCTCATACCGTTTCAATATTTTTATAATTTGATATTTTTTTTAATTCTTCATTCTTGATTGGTTTCCGATGAAGAGCAACAACTTAGTTGAGAATATATAAAGGATTTTATATTATAGAATGTAATATTTATATATAAGACAAGAATTTTGTTAACAGAATTAAATTTTGGAAATATAATATTTGATAGATCTAAATAACTATGAATATTGGTATGTGAAAGCATTAAAGGAGATAAAATCTGGATCTGTTTCACGTTTTGTGGATAAATACTTAGGATATTCGCTAAAATTAAATCCTTATCATATAGATTCATGGATTCTTTATACGGGTTATCATAATATGTTGAGTCATAACGATAAAATAGTAGAAAATATCAACAACCTTCTTAAATATAAACCAAAAAATAACCAAGATCTTAAATTATTCAAATTTGTTCTTGAAAAAGTATCTACTTACATAGATGCTGATACCCCATTAGAACATAATATGAGAGAAGGGTATCCGGATACAGAATATAGCATACGATATTGTGGTGAATGGTTAATCGCAGCAATATTTTATTGGAAAAACGAAAATATTTTTGACGCTTTAAGTGCTTTTAAAAAATCATTTTCTTACCCACTTAATAAAAATCTAGCGATTCTTTGGTATATCAACTTAGATTTAAATTTTAAGAAAAAGCAATATAATATAGCAAAGGAATGTGGAGAAAAAGCAGTTGAGTTAGATCCTAAGTTTAAACATGCTTGGGCGAAATTGGGTCAAATATATCTTTCTTTGCGGGATTTTAAGAGTGCTATGATTTGCGTTGAAGAAGGTTTAAAATTAGATAAAATATTTAAACCGATCCTTAATTTGAAGGAGGAAATCCTAAAAAATGCGCCCTTAATTAAAAAAAATAATGGGGAAAAAGAATTTCTTTACCAAAGAAACCGCATTAGTAAGGAAGAATTGGATTTTTTGTTAGAATTAGAAAATGAATGTGAAAAACCAATACCTTTGATCAGTGAAGTTGAATGGAATAAGACTATTCCGAAGTTTGGAACTGTAATTAGAGATGGACATATTGTAGAGCTAGGATTAACCTTTCAAGCTGAGTCCCTGAAATTAATACCGGAATCAATAGAAAATTTAGATCATCTTGAAGTATTGAGTATATCAGGTCTTTATAATTTAAAACGACTCCCTGAAGGCCTTATTTACCTTGAAAAACTTAAATACTTAAGATATGAACATGAGCTAACACCCTATTCTCAAGGATCGACTCAGAGTTTATTTCTAGAAATTATAGGGAATATCAAACCTCTTGAAAAATTACATTTATCTGGAATTTCTATTAATGAACTACCAACTAGCATAGCTTTTCTACCTAATCTTACTGAAATCAATGTATCTTCATGCTCACATTTAAAGACATTAACTCCTGTTTTAGAGGAATTCTTTGAATATCGAGAATTAGTAAGACCCTTGCGAAGATATTTGATTAGGAAAAAGCAGTCAAAAGAATATGAAGAAGTGACGTTCGAGGAATTATATAATCTTTCATTAACAGAGTTAAAAAGTGAAGATGACATATCAAAAAAGTTAATTAGTGTAATTGAAAGCACAAAGTTGTTGAAAAACAGAATCAATGGTATTAAATTACTAAGGAGACTAACTTCTAAATCAAATGAAGAGTTTAAATTTCTGGAAAATTTATTGATTTCAGATAAATCTGTCCGTATTAAAATTGCTGCTATAAATGTAATTCTCCATAAATATTCTGATATTGCTTATGATGTTATAAAATACTTATTAAAGAACGAAACGGATAAATATATTACGAAATTAATATTAAGAACCATTAGGACAAGTAATTCAACTGTAAGTATATTTATCAAAAGTAACTTGTTAGATTTTTTGTTTTTAAAAGAAATCGAAGAAATAACTGGTATACTACTACCTGAAATAACGAATTTTGAAGTTGTTAAAAAGAAATATCAGAGAAGAGGACCCCATGGATTTTTAAAAAAAGGGAATCGAATAACCCATCTAGGATTGAATACAAGATCTTATCTCGTAAGTCATGATTTAACCACATTGCCCGAGAGTATTGGTAATTTAGAGGAATTAGAAGAGTTGAAATTAATCGATTGCTGGGTTTTAAGAAACTTACCTGAGGAAATTGGTAAGTTAAAGAAGCTCACAACCCTTGATTGCACTGGATGCAGATCTTTGGAGACTCTCCCTAATAATATGGGTAATTTAATGAATTTAGAGTGTTTGAAATTATCTGAATGTTATTCTCTTAGAACTCTCCCTCCTACGATTAATAAACTCAAAAAACTTAAGATCTTAGATTTGACTGATTGTCAAACTCTTTTAACTCTTCCTGAGGATCTGAAAGGATTAGATTCTCTAAGTATTCTCAATTTAGAAAATTGTCGGACATTACAAACCTTACCTAATAGCATTGTGAGCTTACAAAATCTAACTGAATTGAATTTAAATAAATGCAGGAATATTAGATTATTACCAGAAGAATTAGGGAACATACAATCACTTCAAATTCTTAAATTAAAGAGTTGTACACGTTTAACGAAAATTCCGAAAAGTATCAGTAATCAAAAACAATGGGAAGAACTAAACCTTTCTTATTGTTATCATTTAAAACACTTACCAGAAAACATTGATCATTTAAGAAGCCTTAAAAAATTAGTTTTAAGAGGTTGTAGGGAATTAATAACTATTCCTGACAGTATAGGAAATTTGAAAGCTTTAGAAGAGTTTGATTTATACGCTTGTAGAAAACTGAAAATTTTACCTTATAGTATTGGAAATCTAAATAATCTTAGAAAATTAGAATTGTCTTACTGTAGTAAATTATTAACTATTCCAGAGAGTATCAAAAATGTAAAAAAATTAGAAGAAATGAACCTAGATGGATGTAACTCTTTAGGATCAATTAAAAATATTGTTGGTAATTTAGATAATCTAAAGGTTTACAGAAATTATGAAAGCAGACCATTTCTCTATGAAAATGTAAGCGATAATATGTATAATATTCAACCAAGTTCATATAATCCTGATGATCCATGGTCAAGTTTTCAACTAAGAAAACATCAAAATAACCTTAACTTAGGATTTGACCTTCCTGACATATTTTTAGATGAAGAAATCCAAAATATCATCAAAGATGAAGTTTGCTTAAAAGATGCGAAAATATTAGAAATTTTCTACAATTACATTCACTCTGAATTAGAAAGAGCAGAAATTCACAAATATCTTGAAGAAGATTTCGATGATATGGAAATAATGCATCATTTTAAAATTGATAATAAGGGAAGAGTAATTGAATTACATCTTCATGCTGTAGAAGCCATCTATCTTACAATTTTCCCAAAACAACTTTGTTCTCTTGAAAATCTAGAAATAATTAGATTTCCTAATAATCTTATTGAAGATATACCAAAATGTATTACAAAATTAAAATCATTAAGAATTTTTGATGTGAGTAATTTTGAAAGACCTATGGCGAAAATTCATCCTTCAATAAAATCATTCATAGAATCATTAGAAGCTTTCAATGAGTTTTATAAAATTAAGTAATTAAATTTTTATATTTGTATAAAAAATACATGCTTACTTCATTTAACTTTTAATTTGAAAGTTAAATTCAAGAAGCTGTAGACTATTGTTTGTCTTTTATCTTTTTTTTAAACTATATATTTTGTTAGAAAAGTGAACCTTAAACCTTTATAAACAAAAATTTTTCTCATCTCTAGAATGAAACCTTTTCCATTTCCATCATAGCTTCACATCAGGAGCAGGGGATGGGGACGTTATTTTTATCAACTCATCGAAATCGAAGAAACGGAATAATGAATTAAATCCTTTCCCATATTAGATGTTAGTAATATATTTGGTACAGATCAATCAACTTTTATTAGAATCAGAGAATGAAATCAAATATCCATCTGGATCTTTTATAGCGAATTCTGTGTTACCCCAAGGTTTTTTTT
>JBHLOJ010000076.1:0-17176 GCA_048940605.1 Promethearchaeota archaeon | reverse complement strand
AATATATCCCTTAACGTCTTTTAATTGAGAGTTTAGGAAAATTTGAATATTCTTGTTTTTCATAACGTTTCCTATGAGTTCATTTAGTAAAATTGAAGCATCTTCTTGAGTTGGATATAAAATGTTTAAGTTTCTTAAATTTCCTCCTAAAAATTTATCTTTTTCTACAATATAAACTTTAAATCCTTGGTTGGCAATGTTTAAAGCAGCACTCATACCTGATACACCACCACCAATCACTAAAGCAGTTGGTGTGATTTGAAGTGTTTCTTCTGATTGTGGTTTTAATAATCTTGACTTTGCTACTCCCATTCTTATTAAATCTTTAGCCTTTTCGGTAGCTTTTTCTTTTTCTGTCATATGAACCCAAGAACACTGATCACGTATATTTACCATCTCAAACAGATATTTATTTAATCCTGCTTCTTGGCATGTTTCTTGAAATAAAGATTCATGTGTTCTGGGTGTACAAGATGCTACTATAAATCTATTTAAGTTATATTCCGCAATTACTTCTTTAATTCGTTGCTGAGAATCAGAACTGCAAGAATATAGATTATCTTCACAAAAAACCACATTAGGCAATGTTTTAATATGCTTAACAACCTGAGGAATATCAATGTATTTTCCAATATTAATTCCACAATGACAAATTAGTACACCAATTTTTGGGTCATCCGTTAATTTTACATCTTTCTCCGGAATCTCATATATCTTTTCTTTAATCTCTGTATATTTAGAGGAATTTAGTAAAGTTGCGATTTGGGAAGCCACCCCACTGGCATCAGCAACAGTGTCTGGTATATCCATTGGCCCTTGACAAAAACCAGCTAAGAAAATACCTTCTTTAGAAGATAATGATTTGTTAAAATAAGTTTTTTCCTTGAAGAAGTTATAATTATCTACTTCAATATCTAAAACTTCAGCTAATTCCTTAGTCCCTTTCGAAGGAACTAATGGTGAAGCCAAAACTACTAAGTTTGCTTTAAAATCCTTGAATTTTCCAGTTTTTAAGTCTTCATAATGAATAATCAAATCATTAGTTTCTGGATCTTCTATGATTTTATTAACTTTGGTCTGAAAATATTGGATCCCATATTCATCTTGAGCTCTTTGAGTAAATTCATAGAAATTCTTTCCAAAAGCTCTTATATCATGTCTAAAAATAAAGCATTGTGAATGATTAGAATGTTCCTTAGTAATTATGGCTTCTTTACTCGTATACATACAACATACACTAGAACAATACGGAACACCTTCATGTAAATCTCTTGAACCTGCACATTGAATGAATGCTATTTTTTCTGGCTCTTTTTCATCACTTGGTCTTAAAATATGACCTCCAAACGGTCCAGAAGCAGATAACATTCTCTCATATTCTAATGCATTGACTACATTTTTATAATTATAACCCCATCTTGAAGATAATTCCTCTCCAAGTACATCATAACCAGTTGCCACAACAATAGCTCCAACATTTAATTCAATCTCTAATGGTTTCTGCTCAAAATCTATGGCTTCAGCTTCACAGGTTTTTTTACAAACTCCACAAACTCCTTTATTTAAAAATAAACACATATCAGGATCGATTAGATACACTGGAGGAACTGCTTGAGGAAATGGAATATAAACTGATCTTCTCTTGCCTAAGTTCATATCAAAAATATTAGGAGTCTCGATTTTAGGACATTTGGAAGCACAATCTCCACAACCCTTACATTTTGTTTCATCAATGTAACGAGGTTTTTTCAGAACAGATACTGTAAAATTTCCAGGTTTTCCAGACACTTTTTGAATTTCATGATAGGTCATTAACTCAATATTAGGATTTCTAAATACTTCTACCATCTTAGGTGCTAAAATACATAAACTGCAATCATTAGTGGGAAAGGTTTTATCAAGTTGAGCCATCCTCCCTCCAATTGAAGGTGTTTTTTCCACTAAGTATACTTTGAAACCCAATTCAGTTAAATCTAAAGAAGTCTGTATACCTGCAATACCCCCACCAATAACTAATACGGAACCCTCCATTATTTAACACTTTATTATTAAATGTTCAAATTTTTTTTAACTGAATAGAAAAAAAAGAATTTAATTATATAAACATTATTATGAAGAATTATCGATTTTCGACATAAATCACAATGGAATGATCGGATTCCATAATGGAATCATGTTCAGCTTACTGAAATCATGCAGATAGATTATGAAATATTGGTCATTTTCGGCAATATGCACAGTTTGGGACAGATTTATCTTTTTCAATTGCCAATACCATTAATTATGATCGATTGCGAAGATCATATCCTCTGAAAGTGACTTTTTTGAACATGAATAATATAAGAAATTTTTGAAATTATAAATCTTTTAACAAAAATGTAGAGATTATGAAATAATGCGTACAGAAAGAGTAGTATTATTAAATAATATTTTGAATAAAAGTCTTTAGATATTCATTAACCATCGGTAATAGTTACTTTTTTATGGATCGAAAATTAATATTGAAATGTCATTAATTATAACTATATGAAAAAAAGAGATGTGTATTATGGTGAATGATATTGAAATAAAAGATGGAAAAATGTATGGTGGTTGGCGAGCACCCGAAAATTTATATAGGGGTTTAAAAACCTCGATTCATGATGATACTGTAGCAAAGAAAGTTGGAATGCGTGGTGGAACTATTCCTGGTACAATACATTTAAGCTTATTTGCACCTTTAGCGCAAATCTTATTCGGCGATAGATGGTTTGAGAAAGGGACAGTAAGTATGTACTATACCTATGCAACTATTGATAAGGAGGAGGTTAGAGCAATTATTGAATTACCTGAAGGGATCACAGAAGATTCATTACCAATTTCGGCAGAAGATATGCAATTTAAAGCCTGGGGTGAACTGAAAAGTGAACAACAAATTATGACGGGAACTATATCAATAGGTAATCCAAAAGAACCTTCTTATTTACAATCAGTTGAATTAAAAAACAGTAAACCTGAGGAATTACGCATTCTAGAAGGATATAATGTAGGAAATGAATTTGGTCCCCAAGAAATTTTAATTACTCAAGATGATGCTATTAAAGGATTACCAGGTATAACTGATAGACTGGACTATTACAAGGAAGGATCTCCATGGGGGAATTCTATTCTTTCTCCGACTGCGTCGTTCGGTGCCATGACATTAGGTCTAACAGCGTATAATAAAACATGGGATAAAGGAGTTCCCTTTTTTGGGGCTACGGAGATAAGATATATAAACGGACCGATACTTGTTGATGTACCTTATATTGCAAAAGGAAAAATCGCTTGTGCGGGTGTTTCACGCAAAACTGAGTATTACTGGCTTGATGTTACCTTGGAAGATAAAGAAACAGGGAAAATGATAGCATCAATGCGTCACATGAACCGTTATATGAAAGCGGGTTCACCCCTTTATAAAGATCAATAAATTTTTCTTTTTTAATTTTTATAATTATAAACATAAGTGAAACAATTTAATCATTTTATTTCGACTTAATATCAATTATTTCCTCCAAATATCCTGGTAACTGTAGCTCCAAGTAGAGGTGAACTATTCACACTTAATTCCTGAGAATTCTTAGCTGCTTTATTTAACATATCCCATATCTCTTTTTTATTTTTGATAGTTTCTGAAAATTTAATCAGTTTCTTTATAGCAGGATATGACTGTCCTTTACTAACGTAGCATGCCATAAAAGGTTCGATTATCTCTATTGAGATGATATTTTCACCGATCTTTATACGATCAATATTTTTTGCAAAGATCTCTGAGCTATAAGTATTAAAAGCAGAAATAAATGAGCTAAAGAAATCGCTATGATCCCAATTTTTTATGAAAGTGTGATTGAAAAATGTATTACCAGCTTTGCTCATTATTACGAGTAATATAGGATCTTCATCAACTAAATCTGGTGGTTCAATCATCTTTTTACCCTTCATATGATCTAGAGTTTTGTCCATTTCAACAAATTCTAATCGTTCCGAGACACTAGTCTCAGCGATTTGCATATTTTCCCATTTTTCTAGTTGTCGCAATAAAATATCATGTTCAGTTGAAATTGCTCTAGCTAATAAATGAAGCCCATGCTCATCAGCTATATGTTCAGCTTTAGTGAATAATCGTCTTGCATCTCCCATATTCATTTGAATTAATGCTAGTTTGCCTTGCAAGAATTTTACTTCTGCAATCAAACGAAATGAGTGCTGTGATTGAGCAAATTCAGATAATCGATTAATGAGAAGATTTATCTCACCAAATACTTCTTGATTATTATATTTTTGAACTTCTATTAAGAAAATCTCGCATAAGTGAAGGAGTGCTCTTTCAGTAAATTCCCAATTAATAATCTCCTCTTCAATAACCTGTTGAAGTATTTCTGTAGCTAATTTGTGATCAAGATAATTTGAACTTTTTTTCAGTAGGAGTGCTTTATCTACGCGGCATGCCAGATCAAAAATTTTATCTTTAACTTGTTCATTGATTTTTTGCATTCGCAATAAATATTGCTCTGCTTGTTTAAGAGAATTAGCATCTAATGAAACAATAAATAGTGAATCTAGACCAGCTATTAACCTCATTTTATTATCAACTTCTTCCCAAATCGAGAGATTTTGCTTTAAAACTTCCATAGCATGATCTAAGTCACCCTTTTGCCGGTATATTAATGAAGCATTGTTAAGACATTGTGCGATGTAAGTCTTATTTCCTATTTCTTCTGCAAGTGCTAGGCTCTGCCCAGTAAATTCTAAAGCAAAGTCTAATTTTCCTATTATTCCATTCAATACGCCGAGATCTTTAAGAACTCTCCAATTGTTTCGTTTACGGTAAGTTTTCTGAACTTTCAAACATCGTTCTAAACAATTCATAGCTTGATCCAAATTCCCAATTGCAAAATAATAAAAACTATTAATTTGTAGAGCCCGTGCGAATTCTATGTCATTGCCATGTTCCTCAGATATTTTTAAACTTTCTTCCCCTAATTTCAAGGCTTTATCTATATCATGATTTTTATAATATACAATATTGCTTTTAATCATTTTTAAAAGAGATTCTTTTTTAGCAATGTCTGATTGTGGTATCATACTAAGTTCCTTAAGCAAATTTTCTCCTTTTGATAATAAATCTAAAACTGCATCTAAATCTCCCAAATCCAATAAAATCCAGGCTTTAGAAATATAGCTATCAATTTTTAGGGATTTAATTCCGAGTTCTTGACTCATACGACACGCCTGTTCAGCAAATTTGAGAGCTTCAGTAGATCGCCCTAGCTCATAGAAGATTTTGCTTTTTATTATATGACAAAAAAGTTTGTCTTCAGAATTATAATCAGCTTTTTGTTCGAAATCATTTAAGGCATCAAGGGCTTTAAAATATAAACCTTGGTTAAAAAGCTGGTCTACTTTCTCTAATTCTTTACTGATTAAGTCCGACATTGGAGTTAAATTCTAGCTAATTTTAGTTCAAATAAAAAGTAGGATGATTTACTTAAATAATTTTTTAGGAAATTTTTGGGAAGAAATCTAAATTTTCATTAGAAAATTAAGTCATATGTAATAAAGGTCTAATAAATGAAATTTTTAGGCAGTAAGCAATGGACCTAATTTCTTGATTTCGTTAGTAAATTCAGTGATGAGTTCAGCAAATCGTTTCCCTTCTGATGCACTTACCCACTCAAGTCTAAATCTCTTATCTAGGTTAAATATTTTTAGAGTTTCTTTAAAACGTTCAAATCTCTCTTTTGCAAATTCATTGCCTTTAAGGTAATGGCAATCGCCAATATGACATCCTGTTACAATGACTCCATCTATGCCTTCTTTAAAAGCTTCTAATATGAAGGCAGGATCTACTCTACCAGAACACATCACTCTTACTATTTTAATGGTTGGGGGATATTGAAAGCGCGATACTCCAGCCAAATCTGCTCCTGCATAACTACACCAATTACAGCAAAAACATAATATGTTGGGAGTAAACTCTACACCTTTTCCCTCTTTTTCTTTACTTATCAATTTTCCTCAGATTATTCATTAATTATAATTTAATATTATACTAATAGAGCAGAAATCATGGCATTTATTTGCTCAAACCCAAAATGTTTAATAACAATTGTAGAATTCGGGCATTGTGCTCCACATGTTCCACATCCTTTACATAATGCAGAATTGACATGAGATTTTTTTATTGTTATTTTACAATCTTCAAATATTTTATCTTGTTCTACCAATTCTATGGCATTAAACTGACAAACTTCAACACAAGTTCCACATCCAATGCAATTCTCTTCTATTACAGTAGCTACTAAACCAGAGGTTACAATTTTTTTAGCACTTAAAATTTTAACTGCTTGAGCAGCTGCTCCATTAGCTTGGGCAATAGATTCCCTTATATTTTTAGGTGAGTGTGCACAACCACACAAAAATATGCCATCAGTAGCAAAATCAATTGGTCTCAATTTTACATGAGCTTCAAGAAAGAATTTGTCTTCATTAAGGGGAACTTTTAACATTTTTGCCAGTTCTTCATTTTCTTTTATTGGTGAGACGAGTCCTGTGCTTAATACGATTAAATCTGGATTGAATTCCAATTTACCTATATCTAGTCTTTCAACAGAAACAGTTAAATTTTTATTTTTTATTTGTAATTCTGGGGGTTTTTTTTCATCAAATCTAATGAAAATAATTCCTTTTTCTCTAGCCAGATTGTAATATTTTTCCTTGAATCCATATGTACGAATATCGCGATAAAAAATAATTATTTCAAGATTTGGATTGATTTCTTTTGCTTTTATGGCATTTTTTATAGCTTCAGAACAACAGATTCTACTGCAATAGGGATGATCTTCATTTCTGGAGCCAATACATTGTATCATTACTATTGAATTTAATTCTTGAACATCATTAGTTGTGAATAATTTCTTTTCAAAGTCAATCTGGGATATAATTCTCTGATCTTGTCCATATTTATATTCTTTTGGTGAATATTCTTTCGCACCCGTAGCAACAATAATTATTCCATGCTCAAGATCAATAGTTTTGTTATTTTTCCCAATAGATATATTAGTGGTAAAATTACCAATATATCCCGAAACTGAATTAATTTCAGCTTTTGTAAATACTCGGATAAGTTGATTATTCTCAACTTCTTGTATTAAATTTTTAAGAAAATCCTGAACATCGTCTTTTTCGAGGGTTTGAAAAATATGCTTTGCAAATCCTCCTAGTGAACCCTCTTTTTCAATAAGAAATACTTCAAAGCCTTGAGACGCCAAATTTAAAGCCGAAGTCATTCCAGAAACACCGCCACCTATGATCAAACCTTTATTGATAACATCAATTTCATGTTCTTGTAATGGAATTAACTGTGCGGCTTTAGCTACTGACATCCTTAGCAAGTCTTTAGCTTTCGTAGTTGCACTTTCAGCCTCATGCATATGAACCCAAGAACATTGATCACGGATGTTAACCATCTCAAAAAGGTATTTATTCAATCCTGCCTCCTGTATTGTTGCCTGAAATAATGGTTCGTGAGTTCTTGGAGTGCATGAAGCTACTATGACTCTATTGAGTTTTTTTTCTATTATTTTTTCTTTAATCTTCGTCTGAGTGTCAGCCGAGCATGTGTATAAATTATGTTCAGCATATACTACATGAGGTAATGTTTTTACATATTCGACAACCTCAGGGACATTAACAACGCCACCTATGTTAATCCCGCAATGACATATAAAGATCCCTATTTTTGGTGCTTGATCGCTTACATCAATCTCTTCAGGAAGTTCTTTCTTTGAGATTAATGTATTTCGAGCATCTGATAGAAGAACATTAACACATCCTGCTGCAGCACTCGCTTCGATTACAGTTTCTGGAATATCTTTAGGAGAAGCAAACATTCCACATACATAGATTCCTGGTTTTGACGTTTCTACAGAATTAAAACTTTTGGTTTTACAGAAACCATATTCATTTAACTCAATATTTAACTTCTGAGCTAATTCCAGAGAACTTTTATTGGGTTGTGCTCCTACAGCAAGAACCACTAGATTAAAAATTTCTTCAACGATTTTTCCATTATCTGTTTCATACCGAATCTTTAAGTCTTTTGAATCTGGAACTTCGCTAATAGAGGAAATCCTTCTTCTAATGTATCGTATTCCATGTTCATGTTTAGCTCGTTCAATGTATTTATCAAAATCTTTTCCATATGCTCGTATATCCATTGAAAAGATAGTAGGTTCTATAAAATTTACATGTTCTTTGGCAATTACAGCTTCTTTTGTGGTATACATGCAACATACTGAAGAACAATATTCAGCATTAATTCTTTTATCTCTTGATCCAACACATTGTAAGAATGCTATTTTTTTTGGAATAATTCCATCAGAAGGGCGAAGTATTAATCCCGAGTGAGGCCCACTAGCACTTAATGTTCGTTCAAATTCAATACTCGTTATGACATTCAAGAATTTATCATAGCCGAGATTTGTTAAAAGAGAAGGTTCAAATTCATCAAACCCAATTGCTAAAATTATTGCTCCTACATTAAGTGTCATTCTTTTATCTTTAAGTTCATAATCTATGGCTTTAGCTTTGCATATTTCTTTACAAACTTCACATCCAATACATTTTTCTTTATCTATTGAGAAAACTAATGGAACTGCTTGGGGAAATTTTACAGATATTGCTGCTTTTTTGGAAAAACCTTCATTAAAGAAATCAATAGCCTCAATGGGGCATTTTTGGGCACAAACACCACATCCAGTACATTTATTCTGATCCAAGTACAAGGATTTTTGGATGACATCTACATTAAAATTACCTGGTTCTCCTTCTATTTTCTCGATAGATGAATTAATTATTATATCTATATTTTCATGACGTCCAGTAAGTACTAATTTTGGAGCAAGGATGCATATAGCACAATCATTAGTAGGGAAGGTTTTATCTAACTGAGACATAACTCCTCCGATACTCATCGATGATTCAACCATATATACTTTATAACCTGAATCTGCTAAATCTATAGATGATTGAATACCTGCTATGCCTCCTCCGACAACCAGAACAGCACCAACTTTTTCCATTATTTACCCTCCTTAATTGATATAAATAGGGGTATTTCTTCATTAAGCTCGTATAAATCGACCAATCCTCTCTGCCTTAAAGTGACAATATGATTTAACACATTATTGGGGGCAAGTTGAATTTCTTTAGAGATTTCTGGCACTGATTTACCATTTTTAGAAATAATTTGTAATATTTTATGACGTTCAAATTCATTCTGAATCGCATCGTCAAGAATTTGCTCAAATTTCTCCAATGGGATTGTCTCGTTATAGGCATTACCTTCATAAATGATTTTTCTTTCTCTACCAACAAGAATTCTCAGTCTTGAATCTTTTAATACAGATTTTATAGCATCAAAATCGGTGTGTAATTTGGTTCTCAATTTTTTGTTTCTTACTGGATTTGGGCCCAAATTTTTAATATGCTCATTAAACTCATTTACTAATTGAGCAAATCTATTACCCTCAGCAGCAGAAACCCAATCCAACCGTAAACGTTCAGCGAATCCTATTAGTTTTAACAATTTTCTTAACATATTCATCTTTATCTCAGCTTCATAATTACCGCTTATATAATGACAGTCTCCAGGATGACATCCTAACACGAGTACACCATCAATATTTCTTGAGAGTGCTTCAGCAATAAAGATAGGGTCAATTCTTCCACTACACATAACTCTTATTATTCTAATATTCGGGGAATACTGAATCCGACTTACACCAGCAAGGTCGGCTCCAGCGTAAGAACACCAATTACATAAAAATCCTAAAATTTTTGGAGTGAATTTCATAGAATCAATCTCCTCCATATACAATAATTTCTGATAAGATTTGGCTATCTGTAAAATGATGTATTGTTATTGCATTTTCAGGACAGCTAGCACCACATACTCCACATCCTTTACACATAAGTTTGTTAACAACCGCCACGTCTATTTCATTCTTTGATATTGCATTATAGGGACAAAGCTTTGTACAAACACCACATCCTATACAAGTCTCCTCATCCACTTCTGCTACTAAACCTGAAGCAATAATATTTCCTGAACTTAAAAATCTGCTTGCTCTTCCCGCCGCTCCATTTGCCTGAGTAATTGATTCTTGAATATGTTTTGGCCAATGGGCACATCCACATAAAAATACCCCATCTGTAGCAAAATCTACAGGTCTTAATTTAGCATGAGCTTCTAAGAAAAAACCTTGATGGTCTAAAGGTACCTTAAGCATTCTTGCTAATTCTTCTGAATTTTCAGGGGGACTCATGGGAGGAGATAGGATAATTAAATCGGTTTCAAAACTGATATTATCTTGTAAATTAGTATCAAATACCTTAATTCCATATTTTTCAGGTGTATTACTAATTTTGTTAATTTCTGGCGGTTTATCTAAATTATATCTCAGAAGAATTGCATCCTTCCTTCTATCAAAGAAATATTCTTCAAATTCTTTCTTAGCCATCTGAAAATCTCTATAAAGTACAATTATTTCGAGATCTGGCTTTATTTCTTTTAATATATTCAAGTTTTTAATAGATATTGCACAACAAACGTTTGAACAATATGTAATTCCTTTTACTTCTCTAGATCTAACACATAAGATAGTCGTAATACGTTTGATCTTATCGAGCCATAATTTATCTTCAGCTTTTAATTTCTTTTCTAATTCTAATTGAGTAATCACATTTTGATTTTTGTCATTGTACTGTGGATATCCAATAGGTTTTAATTCTTTTCCCCCAGTAGCAACTATAATAACACCCACTTTAAATTCTATAATTTCATTTTTGGAGGTAGCAATTGAAATGTCGTAATTACCTATATATCCTTTAACATCCTTTACTTTTGATTCTAAATATATTTGAATCTTTTTGTTCTTGGTGGTATCTTCTATTATGCTCTTTAGAAATGTTGAAGAATCTACTTGAGTGGGATATAAAAGATATAAATCATTCAGCATTCCCCCTAACCTATTCTCTTTTTCTATAAGATAGACATTAAATCCTTGATTAGCAATATTTAAGGCGGCTGCCATTCCTGATATTCCACCACCAATAACTAATGCTTTGGGAATTACTGATAGTGTTTGCTCTTCTTGGGGTTTGAATAATCTGGATTTAGCAACCGCCATTTCAATAAGATCCTTTGCTTTTTGTGTTGCTTCTTCTGGTTGATCCATATGAACCCAAGAACATTGATCCCTTATGTTAGCCATCTGAAACAAGTATTTATTCAATCCTGCTTCTTGACATGTTTCTTGGAATAATGATTCATGAGTTCGTGGCGTACACGACGCTACGACAAATCTATTCAAATCATATTCGTCGATTACTTTTTTGATTCGTTCTTGAGAGTCGGAACTACAAGAATAAAGATTATCTTCACAAAAAACCACATTAGGCAAGTTCTTTATATGTTCTATAACTTTTGGTATATCAATATATTTTCCTATGTTAATTCCACAATGACAAATTAATACCCCAATTCTTGGCTCATCTGTAATTTTTACATCTTTTTCAGGTACTTCTATTTTTTTTTCTTTAGTCTCAGTAAATTTAAAGGAATTAAGTAGAGCTGCTACCTGGGAAGCCACCCCACTGGCATCAGCCACAGTTTCAGGTATATCCATAGGTCCTTGGCAAAATCCCGCTAAAAATATGCCTTTTTTTGAAGATTTTGATTTAGTAAAGTGTGATTTCTCCTTAAAAAAGTTATAGTCATCTAGTTCTATGTCTAAAATCTTTGCTAGTTCATCAGTTCCCTTAGAAGGAACCAAAGGTGTTGCCAAGACAACTAAATTTGCTCGAAAATTATTCAATAAACCTGATTGTAAATCTTCATAATGTATAATCAGATCATTAGTCTCAGGATCTTCTTTAATCTTACTAATTTTAGTGTGAAAATAATTCACACCATATTCATTTTGGGCTCTCTGGGTAAATTCATAGAAATTTTTCCCATAAGCTCTAATATCATGTCTAAAAATAAAACATTGTGAATTATCAGAGTGTTCCTTAGTGATTATGGCTTCCTTACTCGTATACATACAACATACGCTAGAACAGTAGGGAATTCTTTCATGCAAGTCTCTAGAACCAGCACATTGAATAAATGCTACCTTTTCTGGTTCTTCTTTATCACTCGGGCGTAAAACATGACCCCCAAATGGTCCAGAAGCACATAAAATTCTTTCATACTCTAATGCGGTCACTACATTATCATAATCAATGCCCCATCTTGATGATAAACCATCTCTAGCCATATCAAATCCAGTAGCAACTACTATCGCACCGACATTTATTTGAATTTCTTGAGGTTTTTGGGTGAAATCTATGGCATTTGCTTCACAAACTTTTTCACAGACACCACATACATCTTTTGTTAATTTTAAACACATCTCAGCATCGATTAAATATATTGGTGGAACTGCTTGAGGGAATGGAATATATATAGATTTCCTTTTTCCTAGATTCATATCAAAGATATTAGGAGCTTCTATCTTTGGACATTTAGTGGTACAATCTCCGCATCCTTTACATTTATTCTCATCAACAAATCGTGGTTTTTTAAGAACGTTTACCTTGAAGTTACCAGCTTCACCTGTAACTTTTTTAACTTCATGATAAGTCATTAACTCTATGTTAGGATTTCTGAATACTTCAACCATTTTTGGCGCCAAAATGCACAAACTGCAATCTAAAGTAGGAAATGTTTTATCGAGTTGAGCCATTCTCCCTCCAATAGATGGAGTTTTTTCTACTAGGTAAACTTTAAATCCCATCTCTGTTAAATCTAGAGATGCTTGGATTCCTGCAATACCTCCTCCAATTACTAACACAGATCCTTCCATGATTTATTTATCTCCTCACTTTTTTAACTTTTTATTATTTGTATTATATCTACGAGAAATTCTGAAAGATCTGAAATTTCTACTGAAGAAATGTCCTCATAATCTTTTTTGATACAATTCAAATGAACATTACATTTTGGACAAGAGGTAAATAATTGAGTAGCAACCTCTTTCGCCTCTAAGATTCGGGTATATCTCAATGCTTTAGAGCGCTCGTTACAATTTAACCAAGAATTAACTCCGCAGCATAAGGAGTTTTCTTGATTATGTTTCATTTCTCTAAAATCATATCCTAAATCCTGTAGGTAATTAAAGATTTCTCTTAAATTCTTTACCAGGGTGTTTTCTGCTGGTAAAAATCTACTTAATCTACAGGGATCATGAAAAGTAAAAGTGGTTTTCTTATATTTTTCATTGGGTTTTTTAAAATCAATTTTCCCTTGCTTCCATTTATTATATACATATTCTATAAGATGCTGAACATCAAACCTCTCGTTGAAATCATTAAATAATTTCGCATAATCTACCTTGAATGTCCTGTAGCATTCCGCACAAGCAGTAATTATTGTTGAAATACCTGCGTTTTCAAATTTTTCTCGATTTTTCTTAGCTAACTCAATAAAAACTTCAAATTTTCCTTGACCCCAATATAAATCATGTCCACAACAAGTTTCTTCTCTAAGCACCACGATTGGTTCATTTTCAATTTTACATATAATCTTTAAAGTACTTGATGAGATGTGTTTGAGATTCTGAAAATCATAATCGAAAAATGGCAAACATCCAACGTAATATAGGATATCACCTTTATCTGAGATTTTGCAACCTTTTGGGATCCAATCTAGTGATCGATTGATTCTAATATGATCTTGACTCATCAATTCTCCCATTGTAGGATAAATTCCTTTATGAGCAATTATTCTGTCAAGATTATGAATACCCTTATTTCTCATTTTATATCTGAGAATCCGAACAATATCAGCAAAATTTATATTTTTGGGACAATCCTGAAGACAACTATTACATGTTAAACAATCCCATAATACTCCACTATCAAGTATCTCGTCTTCAAATCCTTCCAAAATCATTTGGATAATCCTACTAGGTGTAAATTTCTGAACCTTACTAATTTGACATACTCCTGAGCATCGTGCACATTGATAACATTTTTTCAACAATTTTCTTAAATCAGTTTCATATATTTTATCTAAAAAGACTTGGATTTCATCGGTTTCTTGTTCAACTTCACTGTGTTTTTCCAACTCGGTCAGATTTATCACATCCTTCCTATAAATTTTTTACAAAACTTAATTCTCTCTCCATTTTAGAATTAGAGAACTTTGTTATCAATACTTTCATTTTCGTTTTTTCTGGAGCATCAAGCACTAATTTTTTGATAACTTTATCAGAAAGAACTCTTTGAAATAATTCACATCCTTTTTCAGTTCTGGGAATTACGGTAGTATACTTATCTGGAGATCCAAGTCCTCCAAAAGAAATGTCTGAATAAATATTAGTAAAATCAGCACAACTAAAGCAAGCCGGGCGTACATAATCAACTATTTTATCAAAGGGAATATGTATGACCTTCCCATCTGAACCAATTTTTAAAATAAGATCTTCCTTAATGTTTATTTTTGTGATATCTTCAAATCTTATATCAAAATCTTTTTCAAATCTTTCTACTTTAGCTTTATCAAATATGAAATTATGATAACAAAATAAACCTAAACATACTTCAACATATTCTGAAGGAGTAACCCCTAAATTTTGCATACATCTAATTGTATAAATTTGACAGGGGGTTCCTACTATTGCTAATTTTTTAAATTTATAATGGTTTAATTCAGGGATGGAGCGAGTATACGTACAAAAAATTTGTATTTCATCTAATTGTGTAGCTATTTCAAGTTTTGTCCCAGAACCCTTAATTAAATCTTTTTTATCGCCAGCAAACATAGCTTCTTTTGAAAAAGGGCCCTGAATTTTAGCCACAATTGCCCCATCAATTAATTTCTTTTCTATCATATAATTTATAATCGAATTCACTACTCCACCATCAGTTCCATATTTTAGAAAATCAGGATCTGTAGATTGGCAAGAATAAATATCTTCATAATGACCAAGCGGCTTTGAACTAAAATCTGTAATTTGGTAAGTTTTATTAAGTTCCTCATCTAAGATGTGAGTTTGAGGACAAAGATAATAACAGATCCCACATTCAAGACAAGCATCTTTATTAATATATTCTGGAGGTGAATTAGGTTCCTTGAATCCGATAACATTATAATCAACCGAACTACAAAAACTCACACAACCTCCACATTCTTGACAAATTCCTTTCTCATGAACTTCTTCTATTAAATTTTGAAAAGATTTTACATTCATAATTATACTTTATTATTGTTCTTTACCTAATTTGATAGGTTGACAATTTTTTCTTTTAGTACCAGCAATCCTTTCTAATAAGGGTTGTCCTGGTTTTACTTCCTTTAAACTTTTAGATTCAATTAATCCTGCTTTAATTGCATCTTTATAGACTTTATCACCTTTTTCGTTTCGCGTAATTACTGTAGACCAACCACTCGGTGAACCAATCGATCCGACAGAAATATCAGCATAATCAGCAGTTAAATCCTCACAAAAATGGCAATTATGACGAGCGTAGGATTTAACATCTTTTAAGGGGATATTAAAATCCTCCCCCGAATCTAAATATATAATAAATTTGCCGCTACTTATATCCATTTTAGTAACTTTATTAAAATCTTTATCAAATTGATCTTTAATTAAATTAAGTATACCTTCATAAGGAAAAGATTCCATACAGAAAAGCCCTATTCTATATTTTATGTTTTTAAAAAAAGGTTGTCCACTTGGATATAAATAGGCTTTTTCCAATGCATTCATCATGCAAGGAGTTCCTACTACAGCTATGTTTTTATAGCTTTTTGTTTCATCAATGATACTCAAAGTTGATGCATTAGCGTATTTAGTACCGCTTGTTTTGTATAAATCATTAACATCTT
This sequence comes from Promethearchaeota archaeon, assembly GCA_048940605.1. Taxonomy (GTDB): domain Archaea; phylum Asgardarchaeota; class Lokiarchaeia; order Sigyniarchaeales; family SOKP01; genus Loki-b32. The sequence goes on along the minus strand of JBHLOJ010000076.1, from coordinate 1,218 downwards.
CTACTATTACTGGCTCTGGCTTCCATTTTTCCTCAGAATGTTTTACAGCTATAATTGCATCAACTAATTTATTCGTGAGTAAGTATTCAAGTAGAGAAGTAACAATCCCACCATCTTGTCGAACTTTTTTAATATCGTTTTTAGTGGTTGTGGCAGAATAGGTATTAATATAACCATTAATTTTATCTGAAAAATTTAGAGCTTTATCAAGCTTATTTATACTTTTTCCCGCTTGTTCAATTGAAAATGATCTCGGGCAAACTGAATAACATAACCCACACTTAATACAAGTATCATCATCGACCTCTAAAGTATCTGCTGTTACTGTAATTGCATTTACAGGACAAATGGATGAACACCAACCACATTGGCAGCATACTTCAGACTCGAAGACAATTGAAACAGGTTCAAAAAAATGTTCAATAAAATTCTCAGGAAGATCTTTTACTTGATATCTATAGAAATATTCTTCTTCTTCAACTTCTTTTTCTTCTCCCTTTATTTTTTTAATAACGGTTTTCGATAGTATTTCAACATGTTCTTCAATATATCCCTGTTCTTTTAGGTAAATAATATCACGAATTATATTTTCTGCTGGAAATGCTTTTAGAGTTTTTACGATTTCCTCTAAAAATAACGGTTCCTTACCTTTTAAAGATTCTAATACTAATTTACGCTCTGTTTCAGCATCAATCATAGCATCTAATATTTCATAGAATTCTTCTTCAGAATATTTACCAACTTCTAAAATTTCATCTTTAGCTTCGAAAAAGGCACGAATTTGAAAGTTTTCAATGGCGTTATATGTTGCATCCATTAAATCTTTCGCAGAGATTCCATTGAAAGTTATATTTTTTGAAATTTGAACCATATTCTTATCCTCTTGGATTTTTCTTTTTAATAAATTTTTTTTAATTGAATACTATATTTATACCCCTTCCCTCGCAAGGTAAGTCATCTTATAACTAGGATTTTTTTATAAGATTCATTCTGCAGGGGTAGATATAACTTGTTTTGTTTCTTTAGTTTCTATTTCTGCTTCTTGTTCCTCTAAGTTAAGCGGATTAGGTCCAATAGATTTTACCTTTTCTAAAGCATCTTCCACACTTCTTACAAATTTTTCTGATTCTGCTCCACTTAGCCAATACATATTAATTCTTTGATTTCCGAAACCTCTAGATTCTAAAATTCTGTTTGCAAATTCGACATGTTTATTAG
>JBHLOJ010000075.1:0-17215 GCA_048940605.1 Promethearchaeota archaeon | reverse complement strand
TGATAATTTTGATTTGATAAAATTTCTAACTGTCTGAAGCTCCGCAGCTAATCTACTTGGCTTAAAATCCTTTCTTACCATGGATCTAGACGTATCTAATAATATCACTGTATCTTCGATTTTTATATCAGGCAAGGTATCTCTATAAAGACTTACTTTTACTGAAATTAATAAAATAATAGTAGTAAAATCTTATAAATTTCTATATTTATTAAATCAAAAAAAAATGATGAATAAATTAATTCAATGATTTTTTAAAAAACTATAAGCAAATAATGCAAATACTTTTATAGCTTTAATAAAATCTTGAATTTCTATATATTCATTAACCGTATGAGACCTAGTTGCCATACCAGGTCCAAAAAGTATCGTTGAAGAACAATATCCACTATTACGATAATGGGAAGCATCAGCACTTGCAGGAAAAAAGAAGGGAATTGGTTTTTTTTCATAAATTTTTTCAACTACAGCAGTAAGATCGTTTAATGCCTTCGAATTTTTCCAATCTTTCCAAAAAGATGGTTCAGCATCATTAAGCACTTCCAAATAAACAAAAACTTCTTCAGGATCTCCTATCGGTTCATCTTTAATTTTATATCCTAGATTGGTAATAACTTTTCTTAATGCTTCTAGAACCATTTCAGTTGTGTGACCAGGCAATAGTCTAATATCCATGATAGCTTCGCATAAATCTGGTATAATATTTGGTTTTATCCCGCCATTAATTATATTTAGACTCATCACAAGTTGAGTATTAGCCTCAATTATATTTTGTAAAAGGTGTTGTTCGCTCAAGATTTTTTCAAAAATCTCTTTATTTGGAAAAGCGATACTCAAATTTTCCTTTAATTCACTAACAGACATAGGTGGTTTAATTTTTGGTAGAAATTCTTCTAATTTATCAAGGTTGTGGATTATTTCGCTCATCATATAAATGGCATTTTTTCCAGCAAAAGGGATAGCAGCATGACTAGAAATTCCATTTGTAACTATTTTTAGTTCAATTCGTGCTTTTTCTCCTATTATAGCGCCCATTCCTATAGGATCTATCCTTGTTGGTTCTGCAATCACCACAAAATCACTTTTAATTGCAGTTAATTTATTCTCAATGAGCCATTTCGTTCCTGAAAATCCACCAGTTTCTTCATCGGCGACAATATTTAAAATGAGATTCCCAAATAATTTTAAATTTAGTTTTTTTAATAATTTTAAGGTAATTACAATAGCTGCTAATCCTCCTTTCATGTCTATAGCGCCCCTGCCGTAAATTCTTTTCCTCTTAACTGTTGCTGAAAGGGGTGGAAACTTCCATTCTTCTTCGGAACCTAGAGGAACAACATCCATATGCCCATTATATATAAGATTCTTATTATCAAAATTATTATGTAATGTTGCCATTAAGTTAGCACGATTATCTCCAAAGGGAAACACTTCACATTTAATCCCAAAATCTTTTAAATACTTCTTGATCTTTACTGCTACGTTTTTTTCGTTGCCGGGAGGATTTATTGAGTCTGTTTGGATCAATTCTTTTAGAAATTCAATATATTCTTCTATATTATTTTCAATTTCATTAAGTATTAATTCTTCAGCCAAAACCATTCACATTCTTTTAGTTATCGCTTTTTATATTTATGAAAAATATGAGAGATAAAAATATTTTGTCATATTGTTAATCTATCTGATAAAATTAAAATATTTAGGAAATTTTAATACTTTTAAATTATTTTATAATCAAAAGTTAGGTATTACGGTTATTTTCTTGATTCGACAAAAAAAAGCAATTAAAAGAGTAGTTATTGTCGTATTTTTTATTTCAATAGTTTTCATAAGTAATGTGCAAATTATTAATCATTCAATTTTTTTAAAAGAAAATATAAATGATGAAAATCAATTAGTATATTTACCAAATAGTGCTAATCCCGATGTAGATGAGCATATCACGGGTTTGGGAGTCGATCAAGATGTAAGAATATATGTGAATAATGAATCTGAAAATTTTAATGATAATCAGAATTTCTTCGAAATACCTTCAATTTCTTCAGATGATATGTATCTCACACATGGAGATTTTAATTTCGAGTTTCAAAATAATTTTACTACAGATTATGTTCTTGAAGATAATGATGCACTTTATGCAGATAAATTCATCTATTTTAATTACAGTAGAGGATATTCAGGAGTTACTATTACTAATGGTACTTTATATGATGGAATTAAAAGCTATTTGATGGATGGCAATACTAATAATTATGTTGAATATAACGCTACACAGGGGGTTCTAAATTTTACGATTAAGGCAAATTACACAAATACTAAGTATACTGATAGTAATATCAACGGTAATGTTGAATTCAATCGATCCAACATACTAGGCCTTATTTCATCGTTATTAATAAATATAAACAAGGATGTAAACTTAACAGTGAAATTAAAGAATTACACACAATCAACTTGGGAAGATGTAATATCTAATCTCCGTATAAACAGTAGTGTAGGAAAACAAGAACTGAATGATCATTTTATTAATACAAACTTAAATTTCATTGATATATCAAGTATTTGTTATATTCAGTTTATTTTTAAAAGCGATGATCTAAGTTGGTTTAATACAAAATTATATGAATTTGATCTGCGTGCTATCTATGCTTTTGATCTCCCTATAACTGATCAAGAGTATGTTGCATTAGAATTTGATTTAAAGGGAAAACAATCAACTGTAAATGGATTTTATGCCTGGATAAGAACTTTAAATCTAACCAAAGCGGCAACTTCTCAGCTAAATATTACGTTATATCGATCAAATGCCACAGTTGTTCGTACAGATGGTAATTTAAGGACTGTGTTGATGTCTCCAGATTATAATGAACTGATTGATACCCAATTAGTTAGCTATAATGATGATCAACTAAGATATTTTGGATTTAATATAGCAAACACTCAAGATTTAAACCTCTCAAATTATTTTATTGTTATAAAATCAACGAATTCAGACCTAGTCTACAGTTTAGTAACATTACCTTATTATAATTTCGGAGAAGCTGCGGGAAGAACTGAGCATCAATTAATTATTACGGGAAACAATGGTGTTAAATGGAAATTTGCCCAAAAGGTAGTTATAACAGATTATCTTCCTACCGATTATAAAAACCATAATCCAGATGCCAGCTCTTTCAAATTGAATGTTACAAGGGGATATATGCCTTCTGATTTTATGTATGAGGATAACAACACATTAAGGATTCAAGATTTGACAATTGATAATTATATAAACAGTTCATATCCATATAACGAAAGCTCTTATTTAACTTGGGGAATAGGACGATGGAATAATATATTTCCGATTACGATTGAAGATACTCCCTCCAATAAATTCCAAATTAATTTAAATTGGAATAGAAGCATTATTGAAGGATTTAAATTTAATGTCTCTTCTTATCTAGTAAAAGCTTATTGGATTGAAGGTGCTATGGCATATTATAACGCAACTTATAATGTTAATCCTGAATGGGCTTTACATTTCGATTTAAATAAATCAGATACAAAATTTAATAATTGGGATTTCTTTGAATTCTGGTATGTATATCCAAATTTCATGAGTGCTCACAATATTACTAATCCAGATGATAAAGAGTTTTTTTGGTTATTAGAAGAAGAATCAATTGTAGAAGATAGTCCTCATCATTTGAAATTAGTAATCAATGAGACTTTTTCAAGTCTAAATGGAATATACACCCTCAATCTAACGAGTTATAATTTCATTGATAAAATGCATACTTATATTAATTATTATGGAATATTATGGGAAACAAACGGTTTTATGTATGGAGATAATATTTCTGTTAGTGTAGACATTCAAGATAATAATTTTCAAGCGCCTTTAAGTGGTGATATAAATGCTACTCTTTTTTATCCTAATGGTACAAGATATCCAAATGCAGAAATGATATCTTCATCAGGAGTTATTGAGGAATCGGTACTAACCTACGATTTCAATAATAATACAATTTTGGATCTTACAAACGATATCTCGGTATTAGGAAAATATGAGTTAGGATTTTTCTGGTTTAATGGTTCTGCTTTAGGATGCAAAAAAATAACTTTGTATATAGATGCTTACGACCTTGAATTATATAATTGTACTTATATATCGTATCTGGGAACAAATACGCTTATTGGAGAAATGCAAAATGCAGAAGAAGTCTTCGACAACTATACCATATTGATCGCTTCTTTTAATGATACGACTGGAATTTCAAATCCAAATTTTTATCCAATAAATAATACTGACTTAAACCAGGTATATTCTTATGTATTAGGAACTCAAGAGTTAACACTTTTAATGGATTCCTTTTTACAAAGTGAAGATATTTTAAATCCAAACGAAACCGTAAACTTTAAAGTTTCTATCCAAAATACCCATTCTTTTATCCCCATTGATGTTTCAATTAATGTAAAATTAGTTTCATATATGAATGAAGAATGGATAATAGGCGAAAATGATTCACCAACTGTTAGTCTTAATTTTTCAGGAACTCCTGATGATACTTATGAATTCGACGTGAACCTTACAATTCCGAATATAGATGCAGCAACAAACACTTGGGAAGGATTAAATGCACCCATCAGGTTAGGAGGTGCGAAGGCAGTAGTAACAATATCAATTGATGATATTGAAATCGGAGTATTTGAGAGTCCAGATTATTTACTGTTGAGTAACGAGATAAGCAATAATTTTGATGGACATATTCTTGGTTTAGCAATAGGAGAAGAAGCATCGAGTAGAGGTTTACAATACGAATTTGAAAGAGATGAATGTCTTTATTACCCTGATAACGCTTCATTTTTGGTTAATATAATTGATAAAAATTATGTGAGTAGTTTTAAACAGTTCAACGATAATTTTTTATTAAATCTAAATAGTAAATTCACTAATGTATCAATAACTCCAGATTCTCCTAGAACAGGCGAAATAATTAATGTTAGTTCAATCCTGACAACAGAATTTGGGGATGAGTTATCTTCAAAGAATGTTACCTGTGAGTACTATAATTCTAGCTCTAAATGGGTTAATATTGGTTCCGATTTGACAGATACAAATGGTTCTGTTACATTTTTAATAAATACAGCAACGATAGATTTTAATGAGGAAGAAGACCTAATTTTAAAATTATCATGGGATGGTGATACTATAAATGGAGTCTCAAAGAATATCACAATCGATCTAATTCAAGAGACAAACAATTTTTCGATTTCGATTAGACAAAATAAAGCTTTTATCTATAAAAGTAAAGCAACAACATTGAGAATAACGATAAATAATTTTGGAGACTCAAATTTGAGATTCTTTAATATTTCTGTTAATATAGATGAGAATTTACTCTACTCAATTGTAGAAATAAATAATGTTAAATTGGATAAGCTTGAACCAGATGAAAGTACGGAAATTGTTATTGAGATTGAGATTCCTCAGATTGATACCCTTAATATTACTTTCACAATCACAGCTCAGAATATTCTAACGGGTGAAAATATCACTATTTCAGAACAATCATCGTTCAAAGTATTCGATACACCACTATCCGATTATTTTGTCGAATTTCTTATGTTTATTATGATAGCAATTTTTGCCGTAGTTTGGATTATTGCTATTATTTTTGCACTGAGGGTAAGAAAAAGAATCGAAGAACCAGTTGAAAAAGTTGAAAGAAGGCCAAGAAAGGGGAGATATGTAATGGTTTCTGATCTCAAAAAACCTGAGCTCCCTAAAAAAGTGCCTAAAAAAGCTGAAGAAGCTAAACCCGAAAAATTAACGGATTTAGATTCTTTATTAGAAGAAAGAGGTTTAGCAGATAAAAAGAAAAAACCAAAAAAATAAGGTACTTACTCAATTTCTTATTTTTATAATTTTAGAAAATGAGAAAATAAAAGTTAATTATAAGTTAGATATTGATATTAAGTTTCTTTTCAAGAGCGCAAGTGAGCTTCTCCCGTCTGATCCAGCTAAAGCGATTAAAACATTTTTTTCAGATCCCACCAGGACTGCAAATCCTTCGTCTAATTCAATAGTCGTTGTTTTTAAGCCCCCTTTACCTATGTCTTTTCCAAGATTGTTTGAATCCTTAATAATAACAGCACATGCTTTCGCTATTTTTCCATGATCCATATCAGTTATTGTTTGACCGACCAATACTTTACCATTTGCATCAGCGGCAATCAAGCCTTCGCATTCAGGAACTATATCCATGAGTTCTGCCAATTTCCCTTCTAGAGTTTTTTTATCAACCATAATTATGTCCTTATAAAAAAATTTGAATAGTTTTGAAATTTGAAGTTGGTTAAGAAATTATCTTAATTAAATTTAATTTAAATATATCGTTTAAGCAATTTAAATTTATCAACTAATTAAAAAGAGAAATTTTATTTTGAAATATTCAATATTGTATCAAAAAAAATTGAAAATGTCTTTCAAAAGTTATCTCTTTTGAAACCTGAAGGTTATTTTTATGGATAAAATCGATAAAGACAAAATCGAGAAGATTATTTCCGATCGAGAGAAAGCTCACCAAATACTCATCTCAAAAGCTTCAAAAGTCTATAAATCATTTCTAGATTTAGAACGTAATACTTTTTCTGATGGTGTATTAAAAAAAGTTTATAAAGAATTAATAGCATTAGGAATCTCAGTTGTGATAAATTGCGAGTCATGTATTGAATGGCATATTAAAGAAGCATTAAAAAATAGCGCCACAGAACAGCAGATAATTGAAGCAATTGAGGTAGGCATAGAAATGGGAGGGGGACCTGCCACAGTGTCAAGCAGATTTGCTTTGAAAGTTCTTGAATATTATAAAAATAGTTAAGATTTATTGAATTTTTTTTCTTTTTTCCTCTATATCTAGGCTTGATTAGTAATATCTCTGCTTAAATCTTACTTTAAAAAAGGAAAGTTAAAAAAATTATTTCAAAATAATTAAAATCAGATTTTCTTCAAGAGCAACCATTGTTTCACCTTTTGATGTCTCCAATCTTATAAAACTTAGTTCTCCTTCTTTTAATGCTTCAACAACCTGTTTACCTTTTCCAATAAGCGATGTTACATAAGCAGCAACCTCTTCACTAAGTTCTATCTCCATATTGGAGTCAATTGGTAAACCACTGGAATCACAGATAATTACTCCCCGAATTCCTTCACGTTCCTCGAAACGACGAATTATATTTTTTACTTCTTGACGGTTTATCAATATCAATTACACCTTAAGGAATATATTCTAAATATTTAATATTATTATAGATTAAAGGTTTAAAAATTTATATTAAAGTAATTGGATTGAAATTTTCTCTAAAATTGAAATAATTAAAATTAGTCTATTTTCCAATTATAGAAAATAATCTTTAAACATATTATGTTTTCTTTCCTCACCTACAGAGGTAAGAAATCCTTCATAGGAATGTCCTGAAAATATAAGGAAATTATCTGTGATTTCGGGGTTGTACATAATTTTATTTTTAATAGAGGAAAATAGCTGATTTGAGTTTCCTCCTCCAAAATCTGACCTTCCAATGCTCCTCCGGAAAATCAAATCCCCTGTGAAAATGATACCATCGATTTTTTGTCCTTTATACTCTTTTATATCGTTAGAATAAAAACATAATGAATCTGGCGCATGCCCGGGTGTTTCTAAAACATGTAAAATATATTCTCCTACTTTGATAGTATCTCCCTCTTTTAGTTCATTACCAGAAAATCTTCTAGAATTTTTATGATGCATGATAGGAATATCGTAATAATTTGAGACCACACCAGCTGCACCTACATGATCTCCATGACCATGGGTAATTAAAATAGAGATTGGTTTTGCGTTTAAATCCTCAACTGTGTTAATAATTCTTTCAGATTCACCACCAGGGTCAATAATTACCACTTCTTTTGTTTCTGATGAACCAAAAATGTAAGCATTAGTAATATACATTCCTACGACAAGGTGTTTTAAAATCAAAAAGAATCTACTCCTTTCAAAATTTTGAGATTAAAATATTAGTTAAGTTTTATTCTTTTTCATTATATAAGTTGAAAATCTCTTTTATAAGTGACTCGAGAAAAGGAAGGCGCTTTTTAAAGAAAATAATTTTTAAACATATTCATTTTTCTTTCTTCCCCTACGCTTGTAGTACCCATATGACCAGCACATATTAGGAAATTATCTGTTATGTCAGAATTATTCATGATTTTATTTCTTATAGAAGAAAATAATACATTAGGATTGCCTCCTCCAATGTCCGATCTTCCAATACTTCTCCTAAAGATTAAATCACCTGAGAAAATAATTCCATCCATTTTGTGCTCACCGTCTTCTTTTAGATTTTTTGAATAAAAACTTAGAGAACCTGGAGAATGCCCTGGGGTTTCAAGAACATTTAAGGTAATTTCCCCTATGTCTATGGTATCACCCTCATTTAGCCATTTATCTGCTTTTTTAGTATTATATATTCCAGAATCGTATTCTTTTTTATTATACATTAAAGGAATGTCGAAAGATCGTTTTATTTTTGCGACAGCGAGAGTATGATCAAAATGTCCATGCGTTAATAAAACCGCTATAGGCTTAGCTTCTAATTCCTCTATAGTTTTAATAATAGTTTCTGGATTTCCCCCAGGATCGATGATAACTACTTCTTTAGTTGTAGAAGAACCAAAAATATAAGAATTGGTCCCGAGAGGACCTACTACGAGTTTCTTTAATATCAAAAAAATTTACTCTTTTTTAGGAATTAAGGGTTAAAATAAAATAGGGATTTATTTTTTAACTAATTCATTAATTTCATTTAGTCGCTTATAAACGTCTAAACCTTTTTCTGTTAACTTAATGTGCTTAATCTTATTATTCTGCTCGATTTCGATGAGTCCTTTTTTGATTAAGTCATCTTTTACTCTAAAAAACGAATTGTAATATGAAAATTTATTCAATTCATTATAAAAAGTATGCTTATCTAACTTGTTATTATTCTTTGTAAGCACATACAGCGTATCCTTAAACCCCTTCTTCTTTAACAACCCGATTAAGTCTTCAAATATCATTTTTCTTTTCTATCTCCTATACCTAATTAAATTGTTTATACTAATTTGTAATTGAAAATTAAAAAAGACTTAAAAAACCTTTGATCTTGATGAATTTCCATCTAGGGAACTTTTACTACAAACTTAAAGGAATTTAATATTATTATACCGTTTAATTTTTTTTCAGTTTGTAGATTGAATTTTTATAAATTAATTATACATTTTTTCACCGAATTATTAATTTTATTAAACAATGTTTATCGAATTAAAGTGGGAAATGAATGGGTAAATTTAAATATGAGCAAGATGTTTAATTTAATGATTAATAATTGATTAAAAAAGATTTAAGTGAACAAATTTTTAGAGGTGATCTTGAAAAGTTAAACATAAGCTCAATTTTGATTAGGAGTATTGAAGAAAGTGATAAAAAAATTAATGAAATTCCCTCTTTAAAATTTAGCAAAATAAAAGAGAGAATATTAGAAAACTACATTAAAGGAATAATCAACAAATAATATCTAATTAAATCCTTACTATCTTATTTTTTTTATTTAAGCGATAATTTCTTAATTCTATATTTGCTTTAATAATTATATTTATGCCTGAAGTAACAACTGACATAGTAATTTTAGGGCACTTAGCTAAAGATATTATAGAGGTTGATGGAAATAGTCAAATATCTTTGGGTGGTGCAGTTTATTATGGAGGAATAGCAGGAAGCCATATGGGTCTTAAAATCTCAATTATTACAAGATTAAAAAAAGAAGATTTTCCATTTCTAGAGATATTTCAAAAGAATGGAATTAGATATTATGTAACTCCTTCAAGAGAGACCTCAGGTTTAAAAAATATATATTCTTCTGAAAATATGGAATTTAGAGATTATATACCGCTTGGATTTGCAGGATCATTCAAAAAAGAAGAAATGATTAACTTCTTGAACCCAAAATTCTTTGTAGTTGCCCCCATTATTGCAGGTGAAGTAGATTTAGATTTATTAGGGTATCTTAAAAAAAAATATTCCATAAAATTATGTTTAGACATACAAGGATTCATAAGATTTAGAGAGGATACAAGAGTAGTCTACAAACCATTATCACTTAAAGAGAGGAAAAAGATTATTTCAAATACTAATGTATTAAAAATAGATCAAACTGAAGCAGAAGTTTTAACTAATGAGAAAGAAATTAACAACGCTGCTGAAGAACTAATTACTTTAGGACCTAAAGAGATTTTAATTACTTATGAGAAGGGCATTTCTGTTTATACTTCTAATGAATCATATAAATTTCAATGGAAAAATCGAAATTCAGAGGGGAGAACTGGGAGGGGAGATACTGCATTTATTAGTTATTTAGGTTCACGAATCACGAAAAATCCCGAAGAATCATTAAAATTTGCAGCAGCTCTTACTTCTTTAAAGCTAGAAACACCAGGACCTTATGATCTACCATTACATCAAGTTGAGAAATTAATTAAAGAAAAATATTGAGGATAAAAAATGAAAGTTGGAGGAATCATTGATATATCAACAAAGGATATTCCTAATAGATCAAGTATGGTTATTTTTACTGTAGGCTGCAATTTTAAATGTAAATTTTGTCATAATAAATATCTTTTACAACCTAATGTTGGTAGAGAATATAAAATAATAGAATTAATTGATAAAATTATTACTAATTCATTGGTTAGTGGTGTTAGTATTACGGGAGGTGAACCAACTCTCCAAAGAGATTTACCTGAACTTTGTGAACAAATTCAAAAAACTGGAAAATATTTGAGTATTGATACTAATGGCTCAAAGCCCCATGTGATTGAAAATATTCTACCTTACATTAGTAGAGTAGCTTTAGATCTTAAAAGTTCCTTAAACCAGGAAAAGCTAAAAAAAGTTACTGGAGTAGATGTGGATATCGGTGATATTGAGAAAACGATTGAAATTTTAAATAGATCCGTCGGAGTAGATTTTGAAATAAGAACAACTTATGTGGGTAATTTGTTAAACGATGAAGATCTGAAAGAAATCATAAAATATCTTTCCCAAAAACACTTTAAAGGCACTTTTGTCTTGCAGCAATATCAATTTCTCGAAGGTGTTGGGGAGGAATTTAAGAAAATATTTTCAAAACCAGAACATGATCTTTTAGTAAATCTTCTAAATCCTTTTAAAAACGAAAATCTGCCATTTAAAATCTTTCTAAGAGATGAAATTGTCGGATACTGTAATATTAATGATATTTAATGTTTCATTTCGTTTTTGCCTAGTGTTTTTGTCTCTATTTTTGAGTTTTTATCCAAATTTTATAAAACCAGCTCTTGTCTTTACCTTTTAATCATACTACCATTTGTAAGCTTTTATATGCGAGTTTTTTTTAGAATTATATAATGAAAATATTAAGAAAAAATACATTCAATCTTTCCTAATGATAAATGTTGATTTCAGATAAAAAATTTGGGAGAACTTCCAGATTAAAAAATAAACTCCTAACAAGCAAATACGAATTATGTATTGAACGTATTAAGTATTTTACAGAAATTTATAGGAAGTTTCCAAACGATCCTGAAATTATAAAGAGAGCAAAGGGTTTAGCTCATACTCTGGATAATATGACTATTTTTATCAGAGAAGACGAATTACTCGTTGGAAATGAAACAAGCAAAAATTTAGGCGAGAAAATTAATCTTGATTTGTATTCATATGATAGAACTTTTGGCAAACGTAGCAGTATTAAAAAATATAGCAAGAGAAAATTACAACCTTTTTTTATGGGAGATAATGAAATTGATGAATTATTAGATTTAATTCCCTTTTGGAGTGGTAAATCCTTATATAGTGATATCATCGCCCAGAGAATCTATGATGAAAAATTAATTACAGAACGGAACAGAATTGGTACAGCAGCACCAAATATCGCTATAGCAAGTGGCACTAATGAAGGTCATATTTGCGTTGGATATGATAAACTTCTAAAATTAGGTTATAAAGGGATTATTAAGGAAGCTGAATCATATCAGTCAAGATTAAATCCTACGGACATTGATTATCAAGAAAGGTATGATTTCTATGAAGCTGTAAAAATTTGTTATAAAGCAGCTATTCAATTTTCAAGGAGATTTTCAGACCTTGCATATAAAATGGCACTTAATGAGATTAATGAATTAAGACAGAAAGAACTTAAAAAAATTGGAGAAATCATGGAAAAGTTTACGAACGAAACTGCTGAGTCGTTCTACGAGGCAATTCAACTAATTCATTTTACTCAAAATATAATAAATATAATCTATCAAAGAAGTGTTGTTGCTTTAGGAAGATTAGATCAAATTCTTTGGCCATATTATAAAAAGGATTTAGAATGTGATAAAATTACAAGAGAATTTGCTATAGAACTAATTGAAGAGTTAAATCTTAAATTAACGTGGAATACTACAATACTGCCAACAGATTATACTAATGTCGCAAATGCACTTGGACAAAATACACAGACAATAACTATTTCAGGTGTAGATAAAGAGGGAAAAGATGTAACAAATGAAATTTCATATCTATTTCTTGAAGCTTATAAAAACATAAAAGCATTTACTACAGATCTCTCAATAAGGGTTCATAAGAAAACTCCAAAAGCATTCTTAAAAAAAGCATTAGAAGTTTTTCGTTCTACTTCTGGAATAGCCTTTTATAATGATGAGGTTATTATTCCTGCTATGATAAAGACAGGATATAGCACTGAAGATGCCCGAAACTATGCAATAATTGGTTGTGTCGAACCTACGAGCCAAGGAAATACTTTTGCAGCTACAGGTCGAATTTTTATAAATTTACCTGGTGTACTTGAACTTACTTTAAATAATGGATTTTGCAATTTAACTCAACGAATAAGTGGGCTAGAAACTGGAGATCCAGTTGACTTTAAAACTTATGATGAATTAAACACAGCCCTAACTCGTCAATTACGTTATAACATTGAAAAATCAGTAAAAATTGCTCAAATTGGGGATGAAGAGACAATAAAATATTTTCCACAACCATTTATTTCAGGAATAATTAATGGCTGCATAGAAAATGGTAAGGATTATACTGCTGGAGGAGCAAAATATAATTTCTCATCAATCACTGCCTATGGGTTTGCTACTTTTGTAGATTCCTTATATGATATTAAAAAAGCTGTATATGAAGAAAAGCTAATATCTCTCCCAGAATTAGTCCAAGTTCTAAATTCTAATTTCGAGGAGCATGAAGAACTCAGACAAAGATTAATCAATAATTATGATAAATGGGGAAATGATAAAGAAGAGATTGATAAGCTAGCAAATGAATTATGGAACTTATTTTGTTCTGAAGTTGTGAATCAAAAATGTATCCGAAATGGTCGCTATAATCCAGGAGCTTATTCTATGGGAGTACATGTTATAGAAGGTCTTTTTACTAAAGCATCTGCAGATGGTAGGAAAGCTACACAGCCACTATCAAACAGCCTTTCTCCGGTAAATAGGGTTGAAAAAAACGGTCTTACCGCTACACTAAACTCAATTGCGAAATTAAACTATGAATATGCCACTAATGGTGTTGCTGTTAATGTGAGATTACATCCTCAAAATCTTGAGGGAGAGGAAAATTTAGAAAAACTGTATTATCTTATAAAAGGTTATTTTGAAATAGGAGGGATGCAACTCCAACCCAATGTAGTGTCTACCAAAACTCTTAAAGATGCTCAAGAACATCCCGAAAATTATTTAGACTTAATAGTAAAAGTTGGAGGTTATAACGCTACATTTGTAGATCTTGGAACTCCAATACAAAATGATATTATTGATAGACTTGAATATAATTTATAAACTATCAGAAGAGTTTAAATCAACAAAATCAAATTAATATTTAGAATAATTAGTAAAAATATAATCCATTCACCTTGTCAAACTGTTATTTCTGTAATAAGAAGTTCGATGACATACCATATAGATGTACATTTTGTGGAATGTTATTCTGTAGTAAACATCGACTACCTGAAAATCATGAGTGTCCCTTTGATTTGAGAAAATCTTCTGAATTTGAGGATTCATTTAATAAGTTAGATTTACTTTACCAAGATGCTCTTGATTTTATGAATAAAGATTTGACAGTTGCAAAAATTTATGACTATGTCACTACCAAGCAAATGAATGATTTAGAAGCAACAGAGCTTTTAAGCTATTTTATAGAAAATAGTGATGATGTAGAAACTCGTAAAATTAGTATACAGGCTTTAAAAGTATTGAAGCTAAAAAATAAATATGTGTTTAATACTCTTGAGAATTGTATTCTTTCAGAAGATAATCCAGATGTGAGAAAGACCGCAATAGATATAATAAAATATATTTTTCCAAAAAAATCTCAAATTATTTTAAAGTGGATTCTAAATCATAATAAGGATTTGAGTCAATGAAGTCAGATTTTTTAAAAAAAAAAATTTAAGATTAAAATTTCAGATGAATCAAGACTTTCACGGATTTTCTAATGGAAGAACTGTTACATAAATACTATTTGTAACTGCACTAAGCTGTATATCTTCGAAATCTTTAAATTTCAATGTAGATCCAGAATTTAATTCATAATCACCTGGGCTAGTATATTCTTGTTTTCCTGCCGGATTGAGATCTGTAGACACTAAAAATATTAATCTTGCAGTTTCACCTGGTAAAAGATCACCGACATCCCATGTTAAAAAAACTTTCTCTGATTTGCCTTTAGTTGCATAACTCACTGTTCCGTGGGTTATCATTGAGGGGAAAAGTTCATCAATTTCAATTTCAGCACCAAATCTATCGGTAATTAAAACATTTTCCATCATGTAATCAAAGCTGTTAGTTACTTTAATTTCAACAGCCCATTCAACCTCTGTTTCGACTTCTATATTAAGAGGAGCCGAATCTTTATTAGCAAGCCAATCAAAAGCTCTATTCGCTAAAATATCGTTATCTGAACTTACTATCGCAAAGTCATAGAGAAGGTCATCGCCTATGAATACTACTCTTCCGGCTCCAACCTCTGCACACGCTGTTAATGGTACATCATATGCATCATATACAATAGTGTATGCAGGATCGGAAACTATAAGTGCACTCATCCTGCCTGGGACATATACCTCGTCCATACATGTTGTTATCCAATGATCAACTATATTATTTGAAGGTCCAGAATTATAACCGCCAGATCCTTGATTCATGCCAAACATCTGAGAAACATCAGTAGCGGAATATATTTCGTTAGCATGAAATAAAATTGATCCACCACTCAAAACCCATTCATAAATAATATTTAATTCATCAGGAGTCCACCATCCCCTTCCCCAATCATCAATCCAAAGTATATCATAATCAGCTAGGAGTGATGATGTGATTGGTCCCAGGAATATTTGTGTTATTGTTGCTCCTCTGCTCGTAAGCTCGGATCGAATAATGTTCATAGCGCCATAATCTCTTTCTCCATGAGAGAGGTCATATGCAATATCTATGCCAGTTAAATCAGCAAAGCCATTACATACCCAAATACCTTTACTAAAATCTTCAAATGGGTGAATAGTAAAACATACAGAATCCTCCTTCTCATCAACAATTTCTTCATTGAAATACCAAGTTGCTATGACTTCATTACACACATTCAAATCTTCCCAATTATTAGCTTTATCTATTTTAACATCAAATTCTAAGACATAGGTGCCTGCTTCAGTAATAATATGGGTTAATTTGCCGTTTTTAAAACTAGGAGTGGCTGAGGTTTCATCAATCGTAAAAGTCCCTTCGATAAATCCAAAACCTTCAGGAAGGTTATCAATTATTGTAACAGTCTCCCCTGAAGGAATATTTACTTTTAAAGTCACATGAATAGTATCTCCAAGTTCACCTTCCGTTGCACTAAGCGTCTTATCAATAGATCTTGGGGGGATATAAAGTACTTGAACTCCTGCCCCGAATTCATCTTCTTCTGAAATAAGCACTGGATCATTAATTCCATCATATTGATAAATATTTGCCGTACCGGTAGATTGACCATTATAACCCGCTTCACCTCCAGTCCCAAAGTATAAGAAATTATTGTCTGTTGTCATTGATGTTATTCCATCTGGAGTTGGCCAAATTTGCTCACCTCGTAAACTAACGTCTGTACTAGCCCATAAACCAATATAGTCATATCCCATGAATAACCTGTCATTGAATTCTTCCAGTTCCCACATATTTCCATCTTTATATCCCAATACACCTATCCACGTAGTCCCATCAGAAGATTGGTGTAATCTTCCCTGCCAAGCACTAGCATAAAGATACCCTTGATATTCTTGATAATCATAGATACAACACCCATCAGAATATTGATCATGAGTGAAGGATATACCATCATAATGGCCAAATATATCATATCCAATATCTCCAAGACATAAGAGTTCATTCCATTCATAAGCAGCTCTAAATCCACTCCATCCTGGATAAAAAGATCCTTTGTAATTTACCACTAAATCCCAATTGTTAGGTCCGTTATATTTCCAAAGTTTTCCCCTCCCCCATGCTGTACCGGCATATAAGTTACTTTTATAAACAACTAAAGTGCATACTTGGTCATCTAAATTGTCTCCGACTAATGTCCATGTCATATCACCGTCATATCTCCAAACTCTACCTATACCCGATGAAGGATAATTAGACATTGTTCCGGCATAAAGATACCCCTCATACTCAACAAGGCAAAGTACAGCATTACCTAAACTACCAGAGATTTCCTCCCATGAAGTACCACCTGTATATTTATACACTTTCCCAGGAAAACTCGTCCCAGCGTAAATAGTTGGAACAGAAGTATTTGAGCTTTCTTCTCCTCCCTTCACAAAGATTGGTGTGAATCCAAGTATTAAAATAACAAGCAAACTAGAAATTAGAAAAATTTCTTTTTTTTTCATTTAAATACTCTCTTTAATTCTTATTAAATATCTATTTAAAAATTCATTGGTTTGATTTTTTTAGATTTTTCCCAATTGACTCTTCTGTCATTTCCGACAAAAGTGTCGATTGACAAATAAGTCAAATTTGTATTTAAATTTTAGGGTTTAGTCTCCCAAAAAAAGTAAAGACCTTATAGAATGACTTAATAAAGATTATAAGGAATTAAATGTAAAAAATTATAAAAACACC
>JBHLOJ010000183.1:0-4084 GCA_048940605.1 Promethearchaeota archaeon | reverse complement strand
GATAATAGCCGAGAAATATCTAGATATATATTAAGAACACATGATCTTTTCTTTTGAAATTAAGTAATATGCTCATGATATCCTCAGGATTAATGAGAAGAAAAATTTATAAAGTTTGAAAAAAATAAAAAAAAGGATTTTTGATAATCAGAGTATAGAAAGTATACTATCTATATCCAACCAGCCTTTTAACGCGTGAATAACTATCCCGTTTTCATCTATGACAAATTGTCCAGGTCCTTGCTTCTCTTCCCCTTCATAAGCTCCGTGTTTAAATCCATACTTCTGTACTTCTTTCAATTTGAGCGGAATTTGTTTAACTGCTTCAGGTGTCATAAAACCTAACCCGTATTCTGCATACAACTCATCCTTAGAACTTGGAATTACTGGAAAGTCTATTTTTTCTTTATCAATATATTCTCTTGCGATTTTTTCTCCTGATTGAGTGATATATAGTATTTTCGCATCTTTCCCTTCAATTTCAGATTTGCGAGTCATTAATTCTCGAAGATCTACTTGACAGATTGGGCATCCAAAATATCTTGAGAATATTAAAACTACTTTTTTTCCCTTAAATTTTGCTAAATCAATTTCTCCTGCATTGTAGGAATTTCGTTTGAATAAAGGAGCTTGATCTCCTTCTTTAATTTCTTTATTACTCATACCATTCACTTATAATATAATTTATTTTTTTTAATGTATAGTTTCATAAAAGATTTTTTCAGTAAGTTACTAGAGTATCTGAATTTATGTCATAAACCGCAGATATTTTAAAAAATAAAATTAATATTAATATGGTTAAATTTTATTATTTAACTTAATCAACAAATTTAAAATTAAATAAAATACTAAAAGTGAGTCTTTTGGTTAAAAAGGAATATATCTGTGAAAAAGGTAAGAAGAGTTCGATTGTTATTGATGATCTTTCAGTTGAAATCAAGGAAGGCGCATCTCTTATTCTGGGATTCGCAGGGATCGGCCTTATAGGTCCAATAGTTGCTAACACCCTAATAGAGCAGCTTCCTGATGTACGTGAAATCGGATTTGTGACCAGCGAGTATCTCCCCCCTATAAGCGTATTCTACCATGGAGTGTTAAAGCATCCCTTCCGAGTTCTTTACTCTCCGCAACATAACTTACTCATCGGGATATGTGAGGTTCCCTTCCAAGTTGTCTCAGCATACAACGATCTTTCTAAAACAATTTGTAATTGGGCATTATCCGAGGATGTTAGAGCAAAAGAAATAGTAATTTTTCAGGGAATCCCCCAGAGGGGGATAATTGATGAATATCCGGTTTATTATGCCGCTGAAGAAGCAATGATGGCGCATCTTGAAAAATTTGGGATAAGTAAGGTTGAGAAAGGAATAATAGTAGGGCCAGAAGCAACTATCTTAAACGAAGCCTTAACAAATAGATTGAATGCTTATGCCTTGTTCACGCCTGTCTTAGAAATTCCTACTCCTGAAGGTGCTGCTAGCATTTTGGAAGTATTAAACAAAATTTATGAACTATCAATCAATACAGCTTCTCTTATTGAACAAGGAAAAGAAATCAAAGCTAAGATGTTAGAGCTGGCTCAAAAAGCCCAAGAGTATCAACAACAACAACAATTACCAGGAACAGGGAAAGAATATACTCAATATTTTCAATAAATTTTATTATTCAATCCTATTTTTTATTTTTCCGATAATAGATTTATCCAATATAGTTTTAATCATATTTTAATTGTTGGTCAATTAGGATTATACATGGAAAGAAAAAGATTAAAGAAATATAAAACATTAATTCTTTTCATGAAATATAACAAGACCCATGCAGCAGTTTGTGGTCTTTTTTGTCCTGCTTGCACGGTATTTATTGCCACACAGGAAGATCCAGCACGTCTTAAATTAATTGCTAATCAATTTGGTATAACTGAAGAAGAAATGAAATGTAATGGCTGCCGGTCAGATAAACGTATTCCATATTGTGATACATGCAAATTATATCCTTGTGCTGAAGAAAAAGGAATAAACTTCTGCGGACAGTGTGATGAATATCCTTGTGATGACTTAAAAGAGTTTCAATCCCTAGCACCCCATCGTTTTGAATTATGGGAAGCACATGAGCAAATTGTTAAGGAGGGATATGAAAAATGGATGGAGGACATGATAAAACATTATTCATGTTCAGAATGTGGAACAATAAATTCAACGTACGATTCTAATTGTAGATCGTGTGGACATCAACCCAGTAATAAATACACAGAAAGACATGGTAAAAAAATATGGGAATTCCTAGCAAAACAACAATCTAAATTGAGACAAGATTAATTCAATTTTTTTATATTTCATTTTTTTATAATATGAAAGAAAGATATTCAATCGATAATTCATAAAAAAGAAGTTTAAAAGAATTCAACTTTTATAGAGATCAGAATTTTTTAGTAAAAATTAAAAGCTGTAAACCTTGGGGAAAATTAAAGAGAAATTCATTCCTGTACAGATAAACCAGGAATTATGCTTAAGATGTGAACGGTGCTTACGTGCTTGTAAGGCTAAAGCAATATATTTCGAACATAGTATTCGATTAGTAGATTATAGTAAGTGCAAAGCATGTTTAAATTGTGTTCAGGTATGTCCGAGAAATGCTGTAGAAGTCACATCAATAGAATTTGAAGATCAAGTAGTAAGTATTAAGGTTGATCATGAAAAATGCTCGATGTGTGAAGAGTGCCTTGATGATAAAGGAAATTTCTGCCCAAAGAATCTTTTTTATAAAGACAAAGTGAAATCTAAAGAAAATGAAGAAATTGAGGGAATACGGTTTAAATTCAAAGAAATAGCACAATGTCAGGGTTGCTTACGATGCGAAGCACTCTGCCCTGAGAAAGCAATAATACCTGTGACCTTTGAAGCTACATAGAAGGAGTAAAGGTATAATAGTACCAAACTCCCTTTAATTTTCTAACTTTCTAATTCTCTTAACTAAATCATTAAGATATAAGTTACCCATCCCTAACTTTACTATATGGGAAAAAAATAACACTATTGCAAATCTGGTGTCCATGATTTCTATATAACTAGAGCAAATCTTCTGGTTGTTTTCTAGTTCAAGATACATTTTTTTTAAGCTACTTAATTTTTTCTCACTTCGAACCTCAAATTCTTTAGTTATTGAAAACAACGTGGTGCTTGGGAGCGAAGAATATAAAACAATACCATCAACAGTAAAAATGCCGCTGCCTAAGATTTCTTTATCATCTACATAACCTCGTAAAATTTTAATTATCTCTTGAAATAGAGGTAATGAAGCAAACCTGGTAATTTGGTCATCTGTTACTGCTTCTGAAGACTCACCTCCTCCTTCATAATATTCCATATGGGCAAACTCGAAATCAACTTTCTGATATCCACGGACTTTAAAGTTCTTATCTACAAAAGATTGAAAACTATGTTCACACACAGTACCTGAAGGAATAGAGACAGTTGTTAATGTTTTACTTTGGTTTATTATTTTTGAAGGGATTTTAAGTTCTTTTCTTTGGCTACAAGTGGGACATATTACTCGAATTGTTTCGAATAATTCTTTTTCTTCAGTATTATTTACATCCAACATATTTAATTAATTAATTACCTTAATTGAGATTATTTTAGTGGTAAATATTAATACATTAAAATAAATTTATCTGTTTAAATATTGATCCATCGAATTTCAATATTAATTTTTCTTCTCAAATAGACAATTCTGGTTTAATATTATCAAGGTCACTAAACGCTTTTTTTCTCTTAAGACAAGATGAACATTGACCACACGGCTTTTCTCCATCACTATAACAACTCCATGTCCATTCTATTGGAACATTTAGGCTCTTAGCTAACTCTAACACTTCAGTTTTATTCAATTTTATTAAAGGTAGTAATATTTCAATATTAGATTTGTCGTGTCTATGTTTTCCTCTGTTAATTAGCTTTTCAAGGTCTTTAAAGAAATTAAGATTAGCATCCGGGAATAATTTGCTGTCTGCTGAGATATGCCCTCCAATTATATATTTACATCCAAAAATTTCAGCATAATAAGCCGTAATAGAATAAAACACAAG
>JBHLOJ010000074.1:0-17344 GCA_048940605.1 Promethearchaeota archaeon | reverse complement strand
GATCTTACGGTGTTATTTACTGAGACTCCAAGGGTAGTTCAGGTATTATATAATAAGGGAATTAAATTAGGAATTGTCTCTACAAAATTTCGGTACAGAATAGCAGCTATTTTAAGCAGAGAAAATCTTTTAAATTGTTTTGAAGTCATTGTTGGTGGAGAAGATATTTCTGCTCTTAAACCAGATCCTTCTGGTTTGTTGTTGGCTATAAAAAAATTAAAAATGAGCCCTTCAGAAGTTGTTTATATCGGGGATAGTGTTACTGATGCGGAGACTGCCAATCGAGCAGGTATCTCATTTATAGCTATCCTTTCTGGAGTGACTCCTCAAATTGCTTTCGCTCGTTATAAAGTAAGAGATTTTCTTAAAAATATCTCTGAACTTCCTAAGATATTGAATGATCAATAAGGAATAAAAATCAGATATTTCGGTGAGATGATTATTGTTCCTGTCTATATACAGGCACTATTTTTGAGGTGAATTCTTCAAGCGTATAAGGGAATTCTTCTTCACTTGCGATTTTCCCTAATTCCAACATTATTTGTCTAGCTAAGAGCCAAAAAGCTAATCCTAAGGCTTTTTTACCACGATTGTTTGCTGGAATCGCAAGATCTATGCCATTGAGAGTATCATCAGTATCAAAGATAGAGACAACAGGAATTCTAGCTAATTTTGCTTCTCTTAAAATTACTTTATCAGCATGTGGATCAACGATTACCACAACACTGGCGTCTTTAATATATGTATCAATAAGTGGATTAGTTAAACTTCCAGGTATAAATCGGCTTATCACAGCTTTACACCCTAATACTTCACAAAACTTTTTGACAGGTTCTTTACCATATCTTCTAATAGAAGTAACAATTACTCTATCACTCCCTTCCTCAATATACTTACTCAAAAACTTCGCAGCTATATTTAATCTTTCATCTGTCTTAGTTAAGTCAATAACGTATAATCCATAGTTTGTCTGCCTATAAATAAATCTTTTTGCATCACCAGTTAATAATTTTGTACCAATATGTATACCGCAACTTAAATAAAGTTGTTTTCTTTCCTCATCTTTATCAATTAATTCTTCTCTTAATTCAATTCCCGCTTCGATGTCTTCAGTATCTAATAGTTCGAGTTCTTCTTCGAGATCTAAATCTTCTTCAAAGTCAACTTCTAAATCTTCTAAGGTTTCTTCTACTTTTTTTCCTTCAGTCTTTTTCTTCTTTTTAGCCAAGAGAGTTGCCTTATTTATTTTATATTTTCATTGATTCTATTGATCGATAACAAAATTTTCAAAAAGTTATGTATGTAATTAAATACATTATAACTTTAATATTTTATTAAGAGAAACTTTCTAAATAATTCAGAACTAAAATATTAATATAGTTTAAAATTTAAATTATTGTACTACTTTATTATTTTATACTTTAGGATAAATTTAAAACTGTAACTTGGTTTGAACTATGGCAACTTCCCGACTAATAGTTGGAATCATTGCTGGCATCATCCTTAGTTTTTTTACAGTTTTTTTCTTTAAAATAACAGGTATTGCTGCTCTTATAAAGCAAAATATTCGATCTAATCCTATAAAAGCTGCTTCTTTATTGGTAGGGGCAAATTTTGATTTTGACATGATTTCATTCTTTACTGGTACCCCTACAGTTCTTGGTTTCTTTGCCAAAGAACTGTTAGCATGGATTTTTATAGGATTATTAGCTGGAATTATCTCTAAAGGTTTTAAGAGAGGAATTACAGCAGCTTTGTTAGTCGTAGTTATTGATATATTATTATGGATAATTTTTAGCATAATTTCTGGTGAGGATTTGATGGCATTATTCCAAGGAACACAATTAACTGAAACTTTAGGTGGAATTATTAGTGGTTTGTTAGGTGCCTTTATAGGAGGGTCAATTGGGGGATTAATTACTGGTCCCTATGAAGAATTCTATTAGGATATACTTATTTGAAATTCAATATTACTCTTTTATAAAATGTTTTTACAGAAATTTACAGTCTCTATTTGTATATGATCATAGAATATCAATTAGAGATAATATTTATTGAAATGTTAATATTTGTTACTATCTAAAATTTAAAGTTGATTAATTAATTATAAAGAATAATGGTTAAGAAAGAAGAAATTTTACCAGATCGTGAATTCGCAATCGATTTACTTAAAAAGTTAAAAATCCCGTATTCAGTTAGGCGGCATTCTGAAAAAGTTGCTGATAAAGCGATAGAAATAGCAAATAAAATAACAAAGGTTAAAGTGGATAAAAATCTTATTGAGATTGGCGCACTTCTACATGATATTGGTAGAACAAAAACTCATGGTTTCAATCATGCCTTAATTGGGGGAAAAATTTTAAGAGAAAGAGGTTTTTCTGATAAACTAGCGAAAATTTGTGAAACTCATATTTTGGGAGGTTTAGATATAGAAGATGCGAAGAAACTTGGTCTACCAGAAAAAAATTATTTACCAGTTTCATTAGAAGAGAAGATAATATGTTTGGCAGATAAACACATGGCTGGAACGAGGGAGGTTACAATAAAAGAGAGATTTAATCGTTGGTTTCAAAAGTATGGGAGAAGTCAAATTTTATTAAAATCCAGAGAACGCATAAGAAAAATCCAAAAAGAAATAGAAAGTTATATGTAAATTTATTATTTGAATAATTTCTTCTTTAACTGATTTAAAATACCTTCATTTTCTAATATTTTTGTAAGAAAATCGGGTAATTTCTTAAAACTTACTTCCCTATTTTTTGTTTTGTTGAAAATAATACCTTTATTCAAGACAATTTCCAAATGATCACCATGAGAAAATTCTGTTTCATTCCAGTTTAGTTGAATTCCCGGGATGCCTAGATTAATCAAATTTCTAAAATAAATGCGAGCAAAAGATTTTGCAATAATCGCTTTTACTCCAAGGATTTTAAATACATTAACAGCTTCTTCCCTAGAACTACCCGTTCCAAAATTTTCACCAGCAATAATTATATTGTTCTTTTTTACCATTTCTACAAAGTTCGGGTGAAGGTATCTGAATGTATGATTAGCCATTTCAGAAGTATCTCTTAGGGTTAACGCATTACTTGGAACGATATCATCTGTGTTGATATCATCTCCCAAAATATATGTATGACCTTCAATCTTATTAATCACTTACAATACCCTCCTTGGATCTGTAATTTTTCCAATTATAGAAGAAGCTGCAACCGTCGCTGGAGAAGCTAAATATATTTGAGAGCTAGGTGCCCCCATTCTCCCCACAAAATTACGATTTGAACTACTTATACAAATTTCATTAGGTCCTAATACACCCATATGACCACCTACACAAGGCCCACATGTAGAATGACCAACTATTGCTCCAGCGTTTAGAAAAATTTCAATCAATCCTTCCTTTAATGCTTCTTTGTATATTTCCCTAGAAGCGGGAATTATGATTAATCGTGTTTTTGAATTAACTTTTTTCCCTTTGAGAATTTTGGCAGCTATACGGAAATCTTCCATTCTTCCATTTGTACAACTACCTATAAATGCCTGATCGATTTCAACACCCTCTACTTCCTCTACTCTAGCAATATTGCCTGGATTTGAAGGTTTCGCAACAATAGGAGTAATCTCTGAAAGATTGTAGCTAAATTCTTTTTCATAATCTGCACCTTCATCAGGATACACATATTTATAGGGTGTAGTTGTTCTCTTTTCTAACCATTTTGTTAATCTATCATCTGGTAAAAATACTCCAAATTTAGCTCCCGCTTCAACTACCATATTTGTGATGGTCATCCTTCCATCAATAGAAAGATCCTTTATACCATCACCATGAAACTCTAATGATTTATAAATTGCTCCTTTAGTTGTTAAATCACCAATTAATTGTAATATAAAATCTTTCGACATTGTACCTTTATTTAATAGACCTTTAAGGTTTACTTTAAAAGATTCTGGTACTTTAAACCATAGATTTCCTGTTGCGAAGACGACTGATACATCAGTAGCTCCAATGCCCGTAGATAAACAATTAAATGCCCCATATGTTGTTGTATGACTATCAGAACCTACTATTAGCATTCCAGGTCTAGAGAAACCCATTTCTGGTAAAACTTGGTGACAAATTCCCTTATTCATTCCAATATTATGTATGAATTTATATTTTTCAGCAAATATTCTACAATCTTGATGCATTTCTGCCGCAGAAATATTAGGAGCAGGGACCCAATGGTCTAAGATAAAAAAAATTTTATTTGGATCCCATACATAATCTATCCCTAATTTTCCATACTCCTTGTGAATTCTTCCTCCTAATTGCTCATGAACCATTATCAAATCGATTTCGCATTCAATAAATTGACCTGGAATCACTTCTTTAAGATTTGAATGGTTTAATAGTATTTTTTCTGCAATTGTATTTTTCATCATATCTCACAAAATAATTCATTATTTTCACATAATTGTTCATAATCATTATCAATCATTAATATTGATTTTCGTGTTATTAAAGCTGCTTCTAATAAAACTGTCGAGTCTACTTTATCTAGGGTATCAATTTTATTGTGGGTATATTTTCCGGCAGCTCTGGTTACGATATCAACAGAATCATATCCTCTTAGATGAAACGGAACGGAATCCGTATGTGCTCCAACAGACAAATGAAATCCTTTGATATTTACCTCCTCTTCAATTGCTGCATTTTCTAAGTATTTACTTAGTAAAGGAGCAATTTTTTTTCTTGGTAAGACACCGTACGACTCTAAATATTCTACTCTATTTCTCGAATTTCCGGCACACGATATCATATCTAAATTAAAATGAAAGGTCCTACCTTTTATAAATTGTTCTTCATGATTATTTACAAATATTCGAGATCCCATGGTTCCTAATTCTTCTGCTGAAAATTGACAGAACCATAAATTAAAGTTTTCAAGAGGATTTTCTTTAAAGTAATTACTTAAGACAAAAACAATTGCCATACCAGAAGCATTATCTAAAGCACCCGCAGATTCATTTTGTGTATTTTGGAACAATAAAAAGATGTTGGTTATAGAAATTAAAATTGTACATATCCATATTCCTGTTCCAACTACAATTAAATTTAGTTTCAGTGGTGAATATGTCCGAATAAATAAGGAAATTAAAAAACCCCCAAGAAATATCCCACTATAAAGCCAAATTCGATATAAGACTACTCTCCAAGATGTTTTAAATGTCTGTGATTTAGAATCTAAGTGAGCAGAGATGATTATATTCCCCGCTTTAGTAGTAGGTAATGTATTTGCGGGAATTTTTACAAATACATTAGTAGCTGAGAGCGTATTACCATAATATTCCCCCCAGAAACCTGGAGTTTCCGGATGTCTCAGTCCTTTAATAATCAGTATAATTAAAAGAATTCCAGTTCCAATAATAAATAGTGAAAGAAATAAATAAACATAAGCGAACATTAGAATAAATAACGAAAAAGTCAAGTTAATCACCATAATAAGTTTTATTAATGTTGTTGAGTAAAAATCAGAGAATTTAAAAGGTTCTTTTATTATTTGAGAATTTTCAAATCCGATTTTTCTAAATGCATCAACAGTAAGATCAACGGCTTCTTTTTCTCCCTCAGTACCCGCTAAACGAGGAAAACTAAATATCTTAACATAGTCATATAGTCTATTTACATTAATCGACAGTTTATTAATAAACCCCTTATTTATCAAATTAAAAATAAAAATTCAGTTAAAATTCAGCCAATTTCTTAAAATAATAAGGATAATTTATGTTTTATTATTTTAAATTTTAATTTTACATATTTAAAATATTTAAAACTATTTTCTGTATCTTTTCTTGGACAAATTCGATAATATCATCTGAGCTAATTACATGATATCCTTCTTTTGCAGCCCGAGAAAGATAAAGCTTTCTCACCTTATCTAAAAAGGAAGTGTCTTCAAATTTCTCTAAATATGTATCATTTTTTCGAGCTAAGGCGATTTTAGGTTCAATATCTAAAATTATTGTCAAATCAGGTTGACCTATGAACTTATTCAACTCTTTTATCCATTCAACGGAGATCTTATCAGATTGAATAGATTGATATATAATAGATGATTCTATATAACGATCAGATATGACGATGTATCCATCATCAAGTTTTTTCTTTATTTCGTTATGATAATGGAGATCTCTATCTGCAGCAAACAATAATGCATCAGTGGTAGGGGGAATTTCCTTATTTCTCAAAAATTTCCTCAATAATTTACCTATTTCACTTTTAGAAGGTTCATGGGTTAGGTGAACTTTAAAACCCTTCTTGAACTCCAAAAAAGCTGCAAGTAATTGGCTATGGGTGGTGCTACCACAACCATCAATGCCATCCAAAACAATGAAGAATGGTTTTTGTGTCAATATAATATAAGATTTGTAGTTTTCAGTTGAAATTTTAGATGAATCTAGTAATTAAATAATCAATAAGGACTTATTGGTTATAATCTTAATTACCCTAGATTATTAAATTTTTAACAAAGTAATGTATATTATAATACTAAAAATTGTAGAATTCATCTCGACAAAAAAGATTAAAAAGATTGAATATTCAAAAAGAAAACAAACTAGTTAATTAAAAAATGGTAACAACAAACCCAACAGGATTCTGTCCAAGATGTAACCAAAACGTTTTGTTAACCCGTAAAGATTTCGATACTTGTTTGGCTATAGTTTTATTAATTTTTACAGCAGGCATCGGTTTAATTATCTACCTTGCGGTTTATTATAGTAGAAAAGAAGATAGGTGCGTACATTGCGGTACTCAGATTTCACTCTCACCATCTCAGCAATCATATACATATCATCCTCAAGTGCAAACTCAATCTACAGTATCTCCTAGACCAGGAAACCTATCTGAGGAAATACAAGGAGAACTTCCAAATTTTTGTGCATTATGTGGAGAGAAATTAGAACCTGGTATAAAATTTTGTCCGAATTGTGGTAGTAAAATTACAGGAGAATGAAGCAGAATTAACTATAGATTGATTCTCCTATATAATTTATTAGAATCAAAAATTGGTCTCAAGATCATTTATCTATTTCTCATAATATTTTCAAATTAAAGAATTAAAAAAAATAGTGATAGGATAAATGATGTATTGTACTCAATGTAATAAAAATGTAGAGACAAAAAAAATGGAGTTTAATGTTGCACTCGCAATATTCTTGGCTATATTTACAGGCGGCATTGGTTTATTAATATATGTTGCAGTATATATAGATAGAGATAAGAGACCTCGGTGTATTCATTGTAATTCTGTCTGCTATACACAAAATATTACTCAACCAAGCTCAAATTATCAATTAATTACAACTGCTAACCAGAACCAAAATCAGAAAACAGTTTTAGTAAGTCAACTAGTTGACGAAAAACCAAAATTTTGCTACAACTGTGGTGTTGAGCTAAATCAAAGCGAAGCTGCTCGATTTTGTCCTCTCTGTGGAACCAATACCGAATAATTTAATTTTCCTTTTTCTTATTTTAACATTTTCGTGTACTAGAATCAGATAATTTATAATTTAAAGCTAAATTTTCTTTGATTGTTTTCAATATTTCTGATTCAACAGGAGTACATCCCTGTATAAATGTTCCAATTTCTTTTTGATGTGAAGTACAATTTCCGATAAGATATGTATCTGAGTAAAGATCTGAGTTTTTAATCCCTTTTCCTATTGCTAAATTCAAAGGATTTTCAGAAGTGTAATGTTTATCAATAAACTCTTTATTATTTTTCAATAAATTGAAAATAGTTGATAAACAAGCAGAACAAGAATCAATATCTATAAGGTTAACATTTTTATATTTTATTGTTATAGATTTTGGAGGGGGTTCCAAGCATTTAACAAACTTATTAATATTCTCTGGTATCGTTTTTATATCATCAGGCGTTTTAATTGATGGCGAGATGGCTTCTGAAAGTAGCTTTAAATGAGGAACATCTTCGAGAGACCATTCTGGTTGAGATAATGTGAGAGCAATTATATCCGCTGCTAAAAAATTAGTAGAAGCAATAATTGTGTCTAATTTTACAGCATTTCCAGAAGATGGTCCCATTCCTTCATGAGCGTATGAAGCATCTATTATCGCCAAATCAGGAGAAATAACCTTTCCAAGATCAGCTATAGCAATATCTAATTCTTTTATTTTCCTTATATTTTTTTTTAATTCTTTAATAACATCTGGTGCTTGAAAGTGGTGTAAGTTAATTTTATCTCTTTTATAGATCAGTCCCTTTATATTCTTAAAACTTAATGAGGCCCCACAATGCATATGCATTTTGAGTACAGGGATAGAGATAATATAATCAATATCATGCCAGTAACCTGTTAACCGTATGCTTTTTAATATCTTTCCAGTGGGGATTTCTATCTTAACAGGGGTAAGCTTATCTAAATCAATAAATTGAAGATTATCATCTTTTATTAAATCGCTATAGCCAGATTGCTCAAAAGCTTTATATGTATCCGTGTTAATAATTGGAGAATCGCCGATTAAATATTTTGCTTTATACCGGTCTCGTAGATAATAATAGATTGCTGTAACGACCTCTGGGTTAGTGTTAATCCCTAGTTTAGGATCAACTTGTCTACCAACATTCGGCTTCAATAAAACTGTTTTTCCAGAGAGGTTTGGGATATTAATTATATCAAGAGCATCATGAACAGCTTTTGAAATATCTTTATTACGAGTAACTGAAACTATAGGCTTTTTATTCTCGTTCATTATATTAACCCTAGATATTCGATAATTTTATTCTTCATGAGATCTTTATTAGGTTTTTTATTTAACCACCATTCAAATGCCAATATTCCTTGATTAACAAGCATATCTAATCCTCCTAGTGTTTTACATCCAATCTCTGCTGCCTCTTTCATCAATCTAGTTTCAAGAGGATTATAAATAACATCGAATACGAAAAGATCATCACGAAGAAACTTTCTTGATATAGGTGTTTCATCCACTTTAGGGTACATTCCAATAGGAGTAGCATTGATAAGAATATCTACTTTCTTTATATATTCCTTCAGGTTATCTTGATTGCTTAAGTTACCTTCAATATCTACTTTCATATTATTCCTGACTTCATTAGCAACTGCTCTTGCCCTCTCTTCAATTATATCAGTTAAAATAATTTTATTTGCTTCTTCTGCTAAAATATATGCTATAGCTCTGGAAACGCCTCCTGAACCTATGATAAGTATATTTTTTCCATAGATATCGACACCCCTATCAATGAGAGATTTCCTTGCTCCATCTGCATCTGTATTTCTTGCTTTTAAAATTCCTCTTTCGTTTTTAATTGTATTAATGGCTCCTATCTTAAGAGCGATTGGATCTACTTCATCCATATACTTAATAACTTCTTCTTTATGAGGGAGTGTGACATTTATACCTTTAATACCTAGTGATCTTATTCCATTTATGGCTTTCTCAAGACGATCTGGATGTACATCAAAAGCAATATACACATAATCAAGTTCCAGGTCTTGAAGTGCTGGATTCCACATTGTAGGAGACATACTATGTTCAATGGGGTGCCCTATCACACATAAAACCTTAGTATGTGAAGTTATTCTTGGTTCAACAGGCATCTTGCAAGCAGAAGTTTTAAATTTTATTTAATAATATGTTTAAGAAAAATTGTAATATATAATTATTTAGCTAAATTGTACACAGTGTTATGAGGTAAGTATTGAACATGGATAAAATAAGATTAGTTAATGGTATAAGTACTTTTCCTATGCCCGCAGCAGTTATATCGGTAGGAATTGGAGATGAAGCAAATTTAATAACTCTCGCATATGTAGGTAAGGTAAATGGGAGTCCGCCTGTTTGTGCGATTTCTATGCAACCACGACGTCATTCTTATCAATTAATAGAAAAACATGGAGAATTTGTAATTAATTATCCAACTATTAACCAGTTGCGCGAAATGGATTATTGCGGTACAAGATCAGGAAGAGATGTAAATAAATGGGAAGAGTTGAACTTGACTAAAGAGAAGGGGTTAGTCGTTCAAGTTCCACTAGTAAAGGAATTCCCTTGGAATATGGAATGTAAAGTTATACAGAGAACAGAATTAGGATCACATGTTTGTTATTTTGGTGAAGTTGTTGCAGTACATTGTGATTCAAAATTTGTTAAAAACAATAATATCGATCCAGATAAAATAGAAACGTTTACCTATGTATCAGGGAACTACATCAGTTTGAAAAAAGGAGCAATAGGAAGGCATGGATTTTCATTGAATTGATTTTCTTATAAATACTAAAATCAAGTAGAATATTAGGAGAAATATGACGAAAAATTGCATTGCCCTTATAGGATTTATGGCGACTGGTAAAACTACTGTTGGTAAATATCTAGCGGACTGTTTAGGAGATGTGTATAAATTCATAGAAACCGATCAAATCATTATTGAAATGGCAGGAAAATCAATTCCAAGAATATTTTCAGAAGAAGGAGAGAAAAAATTTAGAGAATATGAAATTGAAGCTTGTAAAAAAGTTTCGAATCTTAATAATGTAATAATATCATGTGGGGGAGGGGTTGTTTTAAATAAGATAAATATTGATAATTTAAAAAAAAAATGTCATATTGTTTTATTAGAAGCGACAATAGAGGAAATTTATAGAAGAGCTATAAAAGACGGTAAAGAAACTAGGCCTATTATTAATAAGGAAGATCCTAAAAAAGAAATAGAGGAAGTTCTAAATTATCGAAAACCTTTCTATAAAGAGGCAGCAGAAATTAGCATTGAGACAACTGGTAAGAATATAGAAATGGTTGTTAAGGAGATTATTTCAAAAACCCAATTAAAAACCTAAATTTAAATTCATTCAACCTACTAATTATTTAAATTATTTTATAAAAGGGTTAAGGTTTTTTACAAATGACTGAAAATTGGAAAAGAGTTAAATGTCCTCAATGTGGTAACGAAAATCCGCGTAAACTTCATGAAGAACCGGACAAGAATAGTGTACTCTACTATTCAATGCAAGGAACTCCCGTGTACAATAAAAAAATAAAATGCGGGGATTGTGGAACTTCCTTTGATAAAAATTAAGAATTTAGAGAAATAGGATAGCTTGAATTCTTTTATTTTTTTAAATTTTTTTTACTTCATCAAGATAATTTTACCTATCATCTTGTAAAATGTTTAAGGTTTCTCTTATTATATTAATATCAACTTGTCCTGGCGCTGTTTCCCCTACTAATGAGCCATATGTTAAAAATGAACCATTTAGAACGCATAAGATTCTTGAGAAGATACCTAAAGTTCCCATACAGAAGGAAATAATATTCATATTTCTCTTAGTGATTTCTTTGCATAATTGTAAAGGTATTAAATTGTCTTCAAAAGATTGAGCTGTAAAAATCATTTTCAATATAATTTTTTCTGTAAATTGTGAATCTAATTCATAATCTTCTCTTAATCTACTCACAAAATTGTTGATTTGATCAGAAATTACCTCATAAGTGGGTGTTTTGTCAAAATTATGATATGAGAAAATTAAGTTTACGTCATTTTTAATAGCTAAATCAATTAATTCACCTAACATTCTTTTTTCTGTATTCATTTCTATATCCAAATAATTAGGGTGAGAAAAAATTAATGTTTTTAATATTTTAAAACGAATTTTTTCATCAATTTTCCTTTGTCCTCCTTCTTCTTGAGATCTAAATGTAAAAATGATAGGAATTTTGGGGTGAAAATTAGCTAACAGTTTAGTAGCAAATTCTTGAGTAATTGATTGAACATCATAGATATAATCATATCTTAATTCAATTAAATTAGGATTAGATCTTAATACTTCTGATATTATTGATTTTAGTTCGAGAATATCTGCGGATTTAACCTGTATCGGCACACATATATTAAATTTCATAATACACTAATAAAAATTAGGTGAAAAATTTATTTTACATACCTATTATTTTCTTTATATCATCCTTAGAATACTTTAATGTATCAGTAGCATCGACTTTTTTCAATTTCCCTCTTTTCTTATAATACTTAATTAGAGGTTTTGCATTTTTTTCATAAGTATCTAATCTATTCTTCAGAGTTTCTTTAGTGTCGTCACTTCTTTGTTTAAACTCTATTTCAGCGCCACACTTATCACAGATCCATTTATTTTCCTCTTTTTGCACCTTAGGTTGTAGTGTGTATTTATTATATATCTCACCACATTCACTACAGCTAAATCTACCAAGAATTCGCTTTGTTATTATATCTCTGCTGACTTCTAATAAAAGGAAAAAATCTTCTTCAGTCATTTCGCTTAAGGCTTTTGCTTGAGGCATATTACGAGGAAATCCATCAAGAATAAACCCATTTTCCACAACATCCTTTTTATTTAATCTATCTCTAACCATTTCAATAGTTACATCATCTGGAACCAATTCTCCTTTATCCATATAAGATTTTGCTTTTAATCCTAAGGGAGTTTCATTTTTAAGATTTTCTCTAAATATATCTCCAGTGCTAATATGAGCTATTTCTGGTAGTACCTCTTTAATTTGGCCGGAAAATGTACCTTTTCCTGCACCAGGTGGTCCGAATAAAATTAACTTCTTCATATTTATCAAGATACTGATTATTTAATTGTAGAATATTAAATTTGACATAAATTATAATTATTTTGTTAAAATTAATTCATTTTAATAAAAATTATCCAGTGAAATAAGATTTTTCTACTTTTTTTATTAAATACTCTATCTGCCTTTTTTCTCGCAAACTAAATAGAGTGGCATAATTACGTGTTATTGATGAACCGTAATAAGAATTTCCAAAAAAGGTATTAGATCTATTGATTACTTCTAGTAATGGCTTTACATTTCCGATATGAAGATATATTGAAATATCATTAATGATCAGTACGGGTGTTGGATTATTCTTATAAAAGTCAAGGATTTCTGATGTCTTCTTGTAATTTTCGTAAGCAATATGATATAACTCAGTTTTATTATTTGAGTTCAGCCGAGGTGGGATAATTTCCCCTTTAAATAATATATTTTTACAGGAATTACATTTTTCATAAAAATCTTGAACTTTTCCTCCAATTTGTAAATTGTTTATCGTGGTTGATGGTGGGGCAAAATCTAAGATACTGATGTCATTTGGGGAAATATTTTTAGACTCTACGAGAAATTGAATAAATTTTGAAGTATAAAATGTCTTTTTGGTATTAGTTTCTCCATATAATAACGTATGGTGACCAACAAGGCTATTAAAATTTAAATTTTCAGGAAAAATCATAAAATCAATAATATATAGTCTTACTTTTCAAAAAAGTCTTCTCTACTGATATCTGCTTTCCGTAATGCTAAGAGAATTACATAACCAATAATACATCCGGGAATACAACTAGCTGCAAATAAACCCCAATAAGTAAATATGCCTTCAATCCCTCCTATTGGTACAATTAATTGAGCGATAGTTCCCCCAATAAAGACTGTTCCAATTGGTTCAGAAAGGGCTGCAAGATCTACATATTTGGGTGTTTTTTTCCATAGATAATAAGCAAAAATTCCAACAACAATCGCTCCACTCATCCCTCCATGGAAAGCATGAATTGTACCTATTGCTAATGAAAATCTGAGTGCTGCTATTATTGTAGCAGTAATTAATGCATAGATTGGACCAACTAAAACACCCATGATTGCATTTACAACATGAGCAAAAGGATTAATTTTCGTTCCAAATATTGTGATATAAGCAAATGGATTTAAATAGCTTAATACAAGTCCAACTCCTACCATAATAGCTGTAGTTGAAATTCTTTTAGTAACAAGAATCTGGGATAATTTACTTTCACTTGATTTAATATTACTCATAATCGTAAAATCTACGTTGTTGTGTTATTTTTACTAAATAAGTTATATTGCTTTAAAAGGTTTAGGTTATCACATTAAAGCAGTTCAATGATTTTTTTGAGTTTTTCTATCATATCAATTGAATCTTTTCCAAATAGACGAATCATTGGTTCTTTTCCAATTGATCCTTTATCCCAAATGATATCTGGGATCTTTCCTTCCTTATTGATACTTTCTTTTATTAACCATTGCATGGTAGAAAATTCTTTATTTCTTGATTTTTTAGGTTCTTTTTCACGTAGAATTTCTTTTAAATCTAAATTTGTTTTTTTCTGAATATCTTTTATTAATTCAGGACTATACTTTAAATTCATAACTATATTTACTGAATTATCGAATGTTTTTGCTGAAAGAAGCAATCTAGCAGTATGTTCAGCGGCACCAAATTTGATATCACCAGCAGCCTTAGGCAAACCATTAACGATTGTTATTCTCCCATCAATTCCACTTATATCTTCTTTTACTTTTGCATCTTTTAGCGCTCCTGCAATGTTGGTTCGTACTTCAGGAATTAAGCTACAAAATTTCTTTATTCTAATGAAATTATAGATTTCTTTAATTTGATTTATTACTTCTAACTTTTCTTCTGAGCGTAAAGATTCCATGAGCTTATTGTTTTCCATCAAATCTATAAGTAATATTAATTTTTTTAATTTATCGGTTATTCATAAATTTTTAGGTAGAATACACTTTTATGATAAAAATTGGAAATTTTGAGATTAACCCTAGCAAAATTTTAGCTTTAGGTACAAACTATCTTGATCATATAGAAGAAACGGGATTAGAAGTACCAAAAGAACCACTACTGTTTCCAAAGACATTAAACTGCCTAATAACTCACAATCAACCAATTATCTATCCAAAATACTTATACAACAATAGAAAATATAATCGCGTTGATTATGAAGTAGAATTAGCATTTATCGTTAAAGATAGATGTAAAAATGTTTCTTCTGATGATGCTTATGATCACATCTTAGGATATTCTGTTTTTAATGATGTAACTGCTCGTAAAATGCAAACAAGGGATATTATTTCACAGAAACCATGGTTTCGCTCGAAATCGTTTGATACATTTGGACCAATAGGACCTGTAATTAAAACTGTTGATGAAATCAAAGATCCTCATAATCTTGATATTGAATTAAAAGTAAATGGCGAAGTTAAGCAATCTTCAAATACAAAACATTTATTATTTAAGATTCCTGAAACATTTGAGTATATCACACAACTTTTTACAATGGAACCAGGAGATATAATTGCTACAGGAACTCCTTCTGGAATAGGTCCCGTTGTTCCTGGAGACTTAATTGAAGCAACTATCGAAAAAATTGGTACTCTTACAAATAAAGTAATTTTAGAAGGAGAAGAAAGATAAATTATGAAAATTGAAGATATTAATCCCACGAAGATAATATGCATCGGGAGGAATTATATCGAACATGCAAAAGAATTTGACACTCCCATTCCAAGTGAACCCGTTTTTTTTGTAAAGACTATAAATTCATTAATAACTAATGGAGAACCTATAATTTATCCTAGAATTTTATATGAAAATGAAAAATTCAATAGAGTGGATCATGAAGTAGAACTAGCATTTATTTTATCTAAGAAATGCAAAAATATTTCATCAAAAAATGCTTTAGATTATATTCAAGGTTATTCAGTATTTCTAGATATTACGGCAAGAAAGATGCAAATTTTTGATAGGAACAAAAATTTACCTTGGTATCGTAGTAAAAATTTTGACACATTTTCTGTCATTGGCCCCCGTATAGTACTTTTAAGTGAAATTGAAGATCCTCATGATCTAAATATAGAATTACAGATAAATGGTAATGTAAAGCAATCTTCAAATACACGACACATGATTTTTAAAATTCCAAGATTACTAGAATATATTTCAAGTTTTTTAACGCTTGAGCAAGGTGACATTGTTGCTACAGGTACACCAAGCGGAGTAGGGCCAATTCAGCCAGGTGATATTATTGATGCTTCTATTGAAAGAATTGGAAAAATTAGGAATGAAGTTATACTAGAAGAATAGAATCAATATCTATAGTTAGTTTGTTATTCTATATCATAACTTATTTAATCCTGCATATATATAAATTTGAATTATCTTCTTCAAAGTAGAAAAAAACGATTTCAAAAATGGTAAAGAGAGTATTAATTGCTTCGGAATCAGCATTTCGGAGAAAATTTCTTTCTGAAATGCTTGGATATCATGAAGAGATAATAATAATTGGTTCTGTAAGAAATGTTAATGAAGCAATTGATAAAATGGAAAATATGAATCTAGATGTTCTAATTTTAGATATTGAATTTGAGAACAAAGATTGGATTAAACAATTTTATCCTGTGATAAATGGTTTTCCAATTAAGACTATTATCCTTTCTGATAAAAACCTAAAATTGATGGATACTACTAATATTTCTATTAGTTTAAACTCTGATGATTACATTATTAAACCCAATGGCGTTTGGAAAGATGAACTACCGAAGATTAGAGATAAAATAGTATCTAAAATATTAATGATAGAGATTCCAATAGAAGATAAAATCGACAATAAAACAAAACAAATGAATAAAAACATTTTCATAAAACAAAACCAGAAAATAAGAGCAACAAATGCACAAGGTTCAAATAATATAATAAAACCTACAAAAGAATCAAGATCTGAAGAATACTTCCTAGATCTATCACCAGTTAGCGTCAATAAATTAGATTCCAAAATTGTTGTCATAGGAGCTAGTGTTGGTGGTCCTAGAACATTAAGATCAATTTTTAGCGAAATTCCTAAAGGATTTCCCGCACCTATTCTAGTTGTTCAACATTTAAACCATTTATTTATGCGACAATTTGTTATATCTTTAAG
Organism: Promethearchaeota archaeon; assembly: GCA_048940605.1. Taxonomy (GTDB): domain Archaea; phylum Asgardarchaeota; class Lokiarchaeia; order Sigyniarchaeales; family SOKP01; genus Loki-b32. Next base: position 553 of record JBHLOJ010000074.1, on the reverse strand, counting down.
AGATATTTGTAAAGTGGATGTAAAAATTGGATTAAATTATGAAGAAATTCACCCAGGGATAATATATTTTTCTCCAGGTAATAAACATATGCAAGTTACCGTTAAAAATGACAAACCCTGTGTAAGAACGTTTGAGGGTGAACCTGTGAATTTTTGTAGACCATCTGTAGATGTACTTTTTTATTCTACAGCAAGGATTTACAAAGAGAAAACTCTAGGTATCTTGCTGACTGGTATGGGAAGAGACGGAGTTAATGGTCTTCATGCAATTAAATATGAAGGAGGCAAAACTATAGCAGAATCAGAAGAAACGAGTGTATTGTATGGAATGCCTAAAGTTGCAGCTGAAACTGGCGCTGCTGATTTGATCATACCAAATTATAAAATTGTAGAAGAAATGATTAACTTTGTGAATTAAATATTTTAACTATCACATATATTAGTTAATTATAGAAATGGAAGTTAGTGAAGAAATTAAGAAAGAAATACTGAAATTGATCTCAACTCCGGGGATTGAGGTCGAGGATATAGTAAAAAAGGTAAAAATTGATTA
>JBHLOJ010000073.1:12056-17389 GCA_048940605.1 Promethearchaeota archaeon | reverse complement strand
TCTCCAGAACATCCGTTAGGTACAACGAAATACGCATATGATATTCTTGGTAGACTAATCTGGGGTGCAAGAACAGCAATTACAGCGGCTGCACTTCCGGTTCTAATATCCACGGGCGGAGGTCTTGTAATGGGGACAATTTCAGCATATTTTGGTGGAGTTATCGACTCAATTATTATGCGTTTTGTGGATTTTTGGTTTGCTTTTCCAATGCTCATTCTTATTTTAATAATCTCTCCGATAGTAGGGCAGGATTTATATAGTCTTCTGGTTCTTTATGGTATATTTTATATACCTTATAATGCACGGTGGATAAGAGCTTTGGTCTTACAGGTCCGACAGAACATTTATGTGAGAGCGGCTATAACTGGTGGTGCGGAGAAATTTAAGGTTATGTTCAAACATATTTTGCCAAATGCGATATCTCCAGTTATTGTTGGTTTCTTTGGAGCTATGGCAGGATCAGTTTTAGGTTTTGCCAGTATTGCCTATTTAAAATTAGGGGATGAAACGTTCGCGGATTGGGGAACGGATATATCCTATGGACAAGCGCAGAAGTTTACTGCGTATTGGGCACTTTTTTGGCCAGGTTTATTTATCGCAATAACAGCTATAGGATTTATGTTAATTGGTGATGGATTGAGGGATGCATTGGATCCAAGACTACATATATAATTACAAGGGGTTTTAAAGATAATAGAAATGATATTTCAATATGCAAATTATGGCTATTCCTTACTTGAAGCTCTTGTAGCATTATTAGGGCTTATGATAATTGTAAATTTCGCAATTAACCTAATTTATAAGGAAGATATAGAAATCAGAAAAAAAATTAGATTGGGCTCAACATTAACATGTTTGATAATTTTTGGAATCGTATATACACTCAGAGCAACATTCGAAACATTAGGAGTCTTTAGTCCAATATTTAGAATTCTTAATAATGACCAAATGTTTTTTGCTATAATGGTTACGGTATTTTACCCCCTACATAGGCCATTAATTAAAGTGCTTGGATTCACAATAGTATCAGCTGACGATGATCGGAAATATTCAAATTTTAAGAAGTTTCTTTTTATGTTTATAATATCAACTTGGATTATGGCAGCTTTCTTTCTTACAATACCAATTCTTGATATTCAGATGGAGAATCCCGATGTATTTAATTTAGGCATATTATGGGCCTTTTCTGTGGTTGTTGTCAACATTTTTATTACATATGTAATTAATAGAAGCTTACCAACTGAAAAACGGATCGCAAAACCAGTAATCAGAAAATCTATGGGTGTTGCTAGCTTATTGGCTTTTGGAATTTGGTGTCTCCAGCTTTTTATTTTTGAATTGTACCTAAATAGATTGCTTGATATTGAGCTAATCAAGCAGGATATTCGTGTGTTGATAATTGTTATTTCAGGATTATATATAATTTTCTTTTATCATATATTAAAAGTCAAATTCTTACCTGAGATTAGTGAAAAAGGTTCAAAGCGTGTGCGAGAACTATTGGAAATGGAACTAGAAAAAACAAGAAAATATAACGAAGCTAATGAAGGAGAACTTATATTAGAAGAAGTAAATACTGGTATTGACCTTACCATGGAAGAATCATCAATACTTCCCCCAGAAGGAATTACATTTAAAATTTATGTCTATTTTTCTAGGAAGTTTAGTAAAACTCCTTTATCAGATGAGGATAGAATTTCAGAAAGCTTATTTGATAAAACATTAAATATCGTTCTTATAGCATTATTATGGTATGCAATGATTGCAATTATCACAGTTTCAATTGCTTTTTTAATAATCCCCACAATTTCAAATTTTGAAATAGCCAATCTAAATATAATTGTTATAAAAATACTAATTCTTAGTTGTGCGTCTGCAATTTTTATTGTGATGGCTGATTTTCTCATTATAATGCTAATTAACAGGAGTATACCTATCCACAGACGCATAAAGAAAATAACTTTTAAAAACATTCTCTTTTTTGGTGGAATTCTAACATTTTGGATTTGTGTCATACCATTCTTTATTATTTATTCGTATCTATTTGTATGGTTAAATGATTCCAAGATAATGTTCATAACAAATGAAGTTATCTATTCCGTTTTGATGTATTATTTTGGGACTAGGGTTTTAATATGGTATGCAGGATCAGTGAAGATGTGGAATAAATCAAAAAGAAAAGCATCCCGAGTTGCTTTAGGGTGGTTAATTATAAATTTGCCTTTAAGACTTTTCTTAGTTGTTAATATATTGCTAGAATCTACCACGGGATTAAGTGCAGGATGGATTTTAATGATAAGTGATATGATAATTTCTGTTGTTAATGTAGTTATTGGGACCTTTTTCGCATTCAAGATTTATAAAAGGAAGTTTTTAGAATCTCTTAGATTGATAATTGGTGTTCAAATTCTCCTGTTTTTTATAACTATTGTTTTAAAGCATACCAATTTTTTGATAGGAGTTAGATTACCTACAGGTGCAATAAAGGTATATCCTACGGGAGGAGGAATACTAAGATTTATGGAAACTCTTATAAAAGCCTATAATTACGCCATACTAGATATCCGTATTCCCTTGATCGTTGGCACAGGTATATATGTTATTTTATTTTTACTTTTCTCAAAGGTAAAGTTTGCACTTGATACTTCCGATCAAACTATGGAAAAATTTCGCACAGCCCTCGAAGCTACTAAAGAACTTGATATGGAAGTAACCATGGAAACAGGGAATAATGTAATATTGGACGTAAAAGACCTTACAACTTATTTCTATACTGAAGAAGGTGTTGTAAAAGCCGTGGAGGGCGTTTCTTTTCAAATTTGTCAAGGTGAGGTTGTTGGTCTTGTCGGTGAAACTGGTTGTGGTAAATCAGTCACGGCGTTGTCAATCCTAAGACTGGTTCGACCCCCTGGTGAAATAAAAAGTGGAGAAGTTATTTTCGAAGGTGAAAATTTGCATGCGAAGCCAATGGATGAATTTCTACGTTATCGTGGAAATAAAATTACAATGATTTTTCAAGATCCACTTAATTCCTTGAATCCCGTATTTAAAATTGGTGATCAGATTTCTGAGGTATATAGATTGCATATGGAGGACGAATTATTACTTGAATCAGTAAGACAAAATACAAGTATTTATGATATTGCGAGAAAATGGAGTCAAAAAATGCTAAAAGACTTGAATATACCTACACCAAGAGTGATTTTTGATCGTTATCCTCATGAATTAAGTGGAGGAATGCGACAAAGAGTCCAGATTGCCATGGCACTCGCATGTAGTCCAAAACTATTAATAGCTGATGAACCTACTACCGCTTTAGATGTAACAATCCAAAATCAAATCTTAAAATTAATGAAAGATTTAAAGAAAAAATATAATACTTCAATCCTGTTTATTACTCATGATTTAGGAATTATTTCAAAAATGTGTGATCGTGTTGCCGTAATGTATAGTGGATTCATTGTTGAATATGGGGATATAGAAAAATTATTTATCACACCCTATCATCCATATACCAGGGGGCTTATTTCATCTGTGCCAGTTGTCGGAAAGAAAAGAGAAGTACTCGATGTTATTCCTGGAACAGTTCCTAATTTAATATATCCCCCTTCTGGTTGTAGATTTCACCCACGATGTAAATACCGTTTTGAACCATGTGATTCAAAAATTCCTAGGAGTATAGAAATGCAACCAGATTATTATGTTGCTTGTCATCTTTATGATCCACAGTATAAAGATTTAGCTGAAATATCAATAAAAAAAGTAGAGGAGCCTATAACTGATAGCTAATAAGTAAAATAAGTAACTTTTATAAAAAATTATATAAAATACAAAATAATTGGAAAAGAGAGAGAAAAGATTTGCTGTCAAATTTAACATTCGGAGAATTATTTAGTAGTTTTATTTTAGGATTCCTAGATTCTCTTGTTATATTTCTAAGTGGAATCTATTTTATTAAATGGTATGCAATAAAGAAGAGGTGGGATGGATCACGTAAAACTGCATTTAGAGTGAGTCTATTGTGGTTATTTATAAATATTCCTCTTGAATTCTTTTTTCTTTATTTTCTTGGGAATAGTATAATATTTGACCTTCTCAGAGTACCACTAGAAATAGTAATTCTCTCGTTTGTAGTTGCATGGTTTTACGAAAGAAAATACCGCGAATCTTTTATATTTTTAGTCAAAGTACAAGCCCTTTTATATCTTGTAGGATTTATGATTAGAGAATTACTTAGAGTATTAATTCACATGGAGACTAGCCATGAAATAGGGATAGGAGCAGCTGGACAAACTTACTATATATGTACTTTATTTTTAATAGGCATCACAATATTTTACTTGAACTGGGGTGATAAAATACAGTTTGTAAAAGAGAAAAACACCATTTCATTAATTTCTATTACACCAGGACTTTTTTATTTAACTAATCTATTTTTTGAGCAGGGAGCTGACTTCACTCAAAATTTTTCAACAAATATTATATATGGGGCATTAATTTCGGTAATAACCTGTACGATTTTAAAATTAAGTTATCAAAACAGATTATCTTTTGAAGAAGTTAGAGGTATTGTCACTCTCGAAAAAGGTAAAAAATTACTCCAAATAAAAGATTTAAAAGTATACTACCCTCTTCTTGGAGGAATGCTTAAAAGGTCGTTTGGGAATGTAAAAGCCGTTGATGGTGTCACTTTTAATATAAAAACTGGAGAAACTTTAGGATTAGTAGGTGAAAGTGGTTGTGGAAAAACTACAGTTGCTAATGCACTTTTAGGATTAGTTCAAAGAGAAGCGGGTGAAGTAATATTTAATGATAAAGAAATCCCAATAAATTATCCTAAATTACTTAGACAAAAAATTCAAATGGTTTTCCAGGATCCTGATGCTTCACTAAATCCTCGAATGAAAATTGTTGATATAATAGCTGAACCCTTAAAGAACTTACTTGGTATCACGAAAAAAGATGAAATAAGAAAACGCGTGTTGATATTACTAAATGAGGTCTCTTTAGAAAGGGAACATCTGGATCGTTTCCCACATGAATTTTCGGGGGGTCAAAAACAAAGAATAATAATCGCAAGAGCACTAGCAAGTAATCCAGAGCTAATAATATTGGATGAACCAACTTCTGCTTTAGATGTATCAGTTCAAGCACAAATTCTTAATTTACTTAAAAAATTACAGAAAACTTATGGATATGGCTTTTTATTTATAACACATAATTTAGCCGTTGTTAATCACATTGCTGATAGAATTGCTGTTATGTATCTTGGGAAATTTGTTGAGATAGGAACTACAGATCAAATTTTCTCAAAACCTACACACCCTTAT
>JBHLOJ010000073.1:0-11956 GCA_048940605.1 Promethearchaeota archaeon | reverse complement strand
TTGCTGTTATGTATCTTGGGAAATTTGTTGAGATAGGAACTACAGATCAAATTTTCTCAAAACCTACACACCCTTATACAATAGCCCTGTTAGAATCAAGAACTGAAATTGATCCTAAAAACAAGGAAATAAAATTTGTTATTAAGGGAGAGGTTCCAAGTCCTATAGCACCACCTCCAGGATGCACTTTTAATCCTCGTTGTATATCAGAAGCGAGAACTAATGAGTGTATGCGTGAAATACCTCACAAAATAAAAATTGAAGAAGGTCATTATATCTGGTGTGTGAATCCCCCTGTTTGGATGCAAAAAGAAGCTTCCTTAGAAACAACGCAAGGGATTGGGGCTTTAGATAATTAAATTAAAATCTTTTAGTTCTTTACTTATCCTCTTTTTTTATTAATTTTAGATAATAGCTTCATTTAAATTTCGTTATAAAAGTTGCCCTATTTAATGAGGAAACAGTCAATAAAACATAAATTTAAATTTACCACCTAAGTTATTTATATAACTGAAAGGGTATGTGAAGAATATTACTTTGTTATTGTATCTTTCAATTAAATTACATATTGTATGTATGGTGCAATCATGGAAGTTTTTTTAAAAAGAGCTGAAAAATCTTATATCGAAAAATTAGGAGAATCTAAAGCAGATTTTATTTTGAGTAGTATAAAAAAAGCAATTAATGAAATTCCTGCTAAATTCAGACGAGTTATTGGCTCAGAAATTCCCAAGTTTTTGTTTAATTACTCACAAGAAATTGAATATGTTTCTCCTGGAATTACTGAAAGCGTTCTAAATCATATTTTAATTTTTGCACAATCGTTAAAAGATTTAATTAATAAAGATAGAAAACAAATAAACCAACTTTTAATTAAGAGAAGCAATAATGAAATTCGTAATCTCTCTGAATTACTCTCCAAATTCGTTGAGAAAGCGAAGAATGGAGGGATTATGGTAAACAATGAAAGATTTGACGATATCCTTGCATATATCTTTGGAGAAATATCTGAAATTTCGCAACTAAATGACATAGAATTATTTATTAACCGTGCTGAGAAAAACTTTACAGTAATAATTGGTGAGGAGAAAGCAAAATTATACTCAAAACAGATAATAAAATCTTTCTCTGAAGTTGACGATAATCTCCAAGATTATATAAATACTGAAATACCAAAATATTTATTTAAATTTTCACAAAATGTTGAAAATCTTCCCGCTGAAACATTAGAAAATATCTTAAATCAAAGTATATTGTTTATTGGGGCACTTTCTAATCTAGATGGAAAATCTAAAGAACAAATTAATCAAGAAATAATAAAACGAAGTAATAACAATTTATTTAACTTATTAGATTTATTTAAAACATTTTTAGATGCTGTCAAGAATGACCGTGCAATTGATGAGAGTGAAAACTTAGAAGATATTTTAGTTCATATATTAGGAGAAGAAGAAAAACGAATCCAATTTAATGATGTTGAAGCTTTTTTGAAGCGTGCGGAAAAGAAATATGCCTTTATAATTGGCCAGGATATGATTCAGATGCTGATGGAAGAATTATTAGAAGCAATTGATCAAATTCCAGAACCACATAGGGAATATCTTGGTTCTGATTTAGCCAAATTTCTATTTAAATACTCTGAAAATGCATCATATCATGAACCGGAGAAAATCGAGTTATTATTTAATGGTGCTATAATGTTTGCAAATTCATTATATGAATTAGGTGATTTAAATAAAGCAGAAATGAATCAATTTATTATTAACAGATCCAATCATAAAGTTCGGAATCTATTTGATTTATTTAAAGTATTTTTAGAGAAGATAAAAATTCGTATGCCCTTATCTATCGATCCCAGCTTTGATGAAATTCTTATCCACACTCTCGGTCGATATGATGGACCTAAAATGATTGAGAAAGGGGGTTTAATTCATGATCTAATGGCAGATTTTCATGAAGAAATTCCCATAGCAAAAGAGCATTTTAATTGGGCTAATGCTATAGCTGAAATTATTCCACGTTTTCTTGATATCCTTCCAGATCCAGAGGGAGATCGAATCTTGGATTTTCTATGGGAAAATAAATTTCCTTTAGATCAAATATATGAGCAATATCAAGAAAAAGTAAAAGAATTACCAAGAGAAAAAGAAAAAGCATTTATGTTTCATTTATTGACAATGCTGACTAATCAGATTTTAATAGATGAGGAAAAGGATAAAAAATTAACTGCAGCTTTAGCTTTTAGAATTCTTGGAACTATCTTTATTGAGATGTTTGGTGGGAGGAATGCACAGATTAGAGGTATTAGACTCAATCAATTATTGAAAGATCGTAAGATTGCGAATTTTGAGAAAAAGCAAAATATTGATGAACATATAAATCGAATACTTGAAGAAGATCTTAAAGCAATTCAGCAACGTACAATGACCATTAATACAATTATTCCAGTTTTAAGTAAAAAGGGATATTTTATAAAGACGTATGACATTGTAACTAAAGATTTTCCCGAGTTAATAGTAAAAATAATTACGTATCGTGAAGAAGAACGTTTAAAAGATATTGGTACTGAATATAATAAATCAGGTTTTACAGGAGATCTTATTCCAATTGTAAATCAATTTCTTCAAAAACTTGATTTAGCGAATAGATTTTATAAGAAATATTTTGAAGAGATGTATCAAATTACTTTTGACGCCCAACAAAATATGTTAGCTATTAGAAAATTATTTAAACTTTTAGTCGATTTAAGGGAAAATATTGATACTATTGAATTCTTTGATAATAAAGTCGCTAATACAGAACACTCGATATATATCTCACTATTAAAGTATTTATATACTCTTTTACCGGAAATTTTTGAGATTACAAGAACAATTCTTGATGAACAAGAATACCAAAAGAAAATTATGAAATTGGACAAATTTCTGAGTAATCAAAAACTAGAACAACTACAACAGGATATCAAAGAGACTGAAAATAAAATTAAAGAATATGAGAATTTTCAGGATTTCGATGCATCTCAAAAAATTATGAACTTAACAAAATTTCTTAATAGAGATAAAAATGAAATTAAATTTTATGAAATCATGTTTAAGTTACTGAATGAATCTAAAAAGATTTATGATTTTTTAAATTCAAGACTCGAATTTGCTAAAACACTCTTAAAATATTCAAATTCTTTGAAAAAAGTACACTCAAGCCTTCCCGCAGCATTATCAGAAAATTTAGTGACGTTAAATGAATTTGATCATCAAATTGATAAAATAATCAATCAATTAAAGGAGAAAAGTTCTTCTGGTATTCTTTCACCTTTTGAATTTAAAATGAAAAACGATGCTGCTGAAATACTAAAGAAAGAATTGCTAAACTTATGTTCCAATGATGAGTTTACAAATCACATCAAAGGATTAATAGAAATGGCAGAAGTTACAATTGGTTAAAGGAAAGGAATTGTCATTTTTTTCAATTTTTCGACTGTTTATATTTAATACATTCTTTTAAGAAATCGAAATACATTGGGGATGGTTTATACGGTCTAGATTTGAATTCTGGATGAAATTGGACACCGACCATCCAATGATCCTTCCTATCCAGTTCAATACTATTTATAATTTTACCTGTATCATCTCGACTAGAGACTATCATGCCATTATTTTTAGCTTCATCAGTAATAAATCGTTCTTGAATATGAAACCTATGTCTAAATCTCTCAAAAATTTCATTTTGTTTATAAGCTTCATATAATTTTGTACCTTTTTCAATGATTATTTTTTGAGCACCTAACCTCATAGTTCCTCCTTTCTCACTGACATTTTTTTGACTCTCCAAGAGATCTATAACTGGATAAGGCGTTTTAATGTCGATTTCTGTCGAGTTTGCGCCTTTTAATCCTAAATATTTTCTACAAAATGCTATAAAAAAAAGTTGAGCTCCAAAACATATCCCAAGAAAGGGTATTTTCTTTTCCATCGCATATTCAGCAGATTGAATCATTCCTTCTACAGCTCTTTCACCAAATCCCGGTGTTAACAAAACACCATCACAATCTTTTAATTCTTCTTGAATATTCGTATTTTCATCAATATTTATCATTATTAATTCTGTTTTATATCCATGATGGGCAGCAGCATCCTCGAGAGCAACATTGATAGAGATATATGAATCTGATATATTAAAATATTTACCGGGCATAGCGATCCTTACACTATCCTTGGTATTTTTAAACTGATCAACCATTTTTACCCATTCTGAATAATTAGTAACTTCACTATAGGATACTAATTTTGCCTTAAGATCTATTAACTCACAAATTAGATCCCCTAATCCTTGTTCCTCAAATAATAAGGGTAATTCATACACAATTTCTAAATCTGGATTTGAAATTACAGCATTTTCAGGTACATTAGAATATAGTGAAATTTTTCTTTTTATATCATTATCTAGGGATTTTTCACTTCTTCCTATTATTATATCTGGCTGTAATCCAATACTTTGAAGCATCTTGACAGAATGTTGAGTTGGTTTAGACTTTTGTTGTCCTACTGCTTGTGAATAAGGTACTAGAGTAACATGAACGAAGGCTGTTTGTTTAGGTAATTCTAGTTTTATTTGTCTGAATGCCTCTAAAAAGATACTTGACTCTAAATCTCCTACAGTACCACCACACTCAATTAATAATACATCTAAATCTTCTTTTTCGGCAATTTCCATCAATCGATCTTTAATTATATCAGTAACATGAGGAATTATCTGAACTGTTTTTCCTAAAAATTTACCTTTTCTTTCACTAAGGATAGTAGATAGGTAAATTTGCCCTGATGTTATATTATGAGAAGGATGCATCTCAATACCTAATATTCGAGAGTATGTCCCAAAATCCTGATCAATTTCTGAAATTCGATATGATCTCTCATCAGATTCGTAAACTGGCTTAAATTCCCATACATCTTCGGTGATGAAGCATTCACCATGCTCAATTGGGTTCAGAGTTCCTGGATCTATATTTAAATATGGATCAATCTTGACTACTGATACTTTAAAACCACGAAACTGAAGTACTTTTCCGATGCTTGCTGTCGCAACTCCTTTACCTATTCCTGACATTACTCCTCCTGTTACGAATACGAATTTACTGCTAGCGTTCATAATTTGGACCTAATACCATTAATTTTATAACTTTTAAAAATAAAATAATAAAAAGAAACCAATTATTATAAGAATTTCTAAAATCATTATTATATTATTAGTTAATTTCTATTAAAACTTAGATCTCCATGTATAATTATTGATTTCAATACAATTTGATAATCGGATGGTTTATTTAATATGAAAAGTATAAAATAAGCTTAATTGTATATCTTAACTCCAATTTGGATAAAAATAACCTTTTTGATTAAATTATTAATACAAAAATAGTTGAAAATAATTTTGGTAAAAAAATTAGATTTATTTACCTTTAAAGAGAGGTTCTTTTTTAGTTATTAATGATTTCGTTGCTGCTCTAAAATCACTAGTCTCTAATGATGCTCTTAGTGCTTCATTTTCTAAATCTAATGTTTTTGATAAAATATCTCTAAAATAATCGTGCATTACTCTTTTTGCTCTGTTGAGGGCTAGTGAAGGAGCTTTAGGAGGTATTAAACGTAAAGCTTGTTCTCTAACAAAAGGCATTAAATCGTCAGGAGCCAATACTTTATTAACTAATCCAAGCTTTTCTGCTTCCCGGGCTGTGATTTTATCGCCGAAGAATATAATTTCTTTTGCTTTGTGAAAACCAACTAAAAAGGGAAGGATAAAGGTTGAGCTAAATTCGGGGATTACTGCACGTTTTAAAAAATAAAATCCTAACCATGCATCTTCTGACATATAAATTAAATCAGCACCAATTAAAGGCATTGTGATTCCAATGCCTACTGCTAATCCATTAATTGCAGCAATAACAGGTTTATTGAAATTCCAAAATTTCATACATAATTTCTTCTGAGCAATATCCATTAGATCGATTTCCCTCATAATTTCTGGAGGAATAGATGTAATATACTTCATATTGAAATACCCTCCTGAAGAAAAAGCATTGGCTTCCTTACAACCGGTAATTATAAGTAATTTAGCATTCTCATCTTTTTCCATATCATCAAGTACAGTCCAAATCTCTAAGAAGGTGACATAGGATAACGCATTTCTTCTCTTAGGAATATTAATTGTAAGTGTGCATATTCCATTTTCTTCTTTTTCATATATTACTTCACTTATATCTTCTACTTTCATTTTGTTCTAATCTTCTTTACATCTAATTTGTTTTATTACAGAAATTAAAAAGCTGTCTTAGAAGCAACTCTAAGTTATATAATTTGAATTATATTTAGTATTAATATGAGTTCTTAATTTAATTTTATAAAAAAATTTAAGATACCAATCATAATGAATTTTCTAAGATAGTGATTTTTTTTAAGTACTAACATAAATTTTTTATTTCGATGATGTTATGAAATTTAAGGACTTAAACCTCTTTTCCCTCTCAAAAATTACAACTTATGAAATTTTGATAGATGAGGAAATTGGGCGATTAGAATCAGCTAGATTTCATTACTTTAAGGGAGATATATTAAACCGAGAATATCTTAAGAGAAGACTTCTGATATCAAAAATACTTGGAGCTGTTATCTTTGGAGTTCTACCTATTATACCTTTATTAAGTTATTTTCAAGTTTTAGATTTTATAAATGAAGGGACATTCCCAGCTGAGATAATTTTATTTACCAGTAGCCTACTTTTTAGTGTTTACTTTCTTTTTCAATTTTTTAACTTTTTTCTTATGTCAATGTTAAATACTATGAAGTTAATTTCAGGAAGTATTTTCGAATGGTTTGAAACCTTACCAATCTCAAGGGAAAGATTAAAAAAAATAATTCTTTTAACACTAGTACGTAGCATAGATATACCATTAATTGCTATAACTATATCTCTTCCAATAGTAATGCTTATTGGAACTCAAAATTTATTGATATTTTTTACTTGTATTGGTGTTTCAATATTAAATACTATATTCTCATTCTGTTTATTAGTACTTTTTAGTGAGAGAATAAATAGAGTTTTAAATATTAATGCAATTGGTTCTAAAAGAACACACTTTATTCGGATGATTAATTTGGTAAGTTACATAGGCATTGTAGTAGGGAGTGTGTTATTAATTCAATGGGCTTTAAGTTCCGTTGATACTTTTTTCAATCTATTTGTTAAGACAAGATATCCTAGACAAGTAATCCTTATTTTAAGCATGGTACCTTTCCCGATTGCTCCTGGTTATTTAATATCTTCATTTATTGTTCCTCACGAGATTACAGCTCCTATTTGGTTTAATATACTTATAGGAGTTGCGCTTTTTTCCCTCCTAACTTGGTATATTTATCTTAAATCAGTAAAAGATATTAAAAAGAGTACTTTTTCCAAATTCAAATCAGATAAAAGAAGATTGGATTTATATACTGACAGAGTACAGAGTTTAATAAAGATAAAGGTTAATTCTCCAGTTTGGGCATATATCCGGAAAGATTTAATAATAGCAACTAGGGATGTCAAGTATTTTTTATCTTTAGTAATGCCAATCGTTGTTGGATTCGTTGTTATATTTACATATAATCTTACTAGTTTTAGGGGACTTACTCCCTTTGAAATTGATATTGGATTTAATGTTATAGTTATTATTGGTTTTAATTTAGTAATTTCAGGGATGATTGTGAATGGATTATTAAATATGGAAGAATCTGGATCATCAATACTATCTTCTCTACCAATAGTTCCACGCGAACAGGCGAAAGCTAAATTAATCTTAATGGTTCTGATCCAATCAATAACAGTTTTAGCTCCATCACTTATGTATATAGGAAGAACGGAATTTTATATTTCACTAATTACAGCTATTGGAGTATTGCCACTGACATTATTGTTTTTAATAATTATGTTTGAGTTGAGAGTATATTTCTTTGGAAAAAAGAGGTATTATTACACGATTGAAGAGGTCCTTCCAGATAATAGAATAGCAAAATGGGCTCTAATCTTCATAATAGAGTATTTTATCCTGTTTCTTTTTATTATTTTTGCATCTATAGCATTTTTTTTTCAAGATATTACTTTAATGGTATCAATTTTAATCTTTATTCTGGTGATTGGGTTTGTAAATGCTATGTTAATTTACAAAATCGAATTCCCCTCCTAAAAAAGTCATTCAAAAAAAATAGTTAAGAAATAGAATTATTTAGAATCCTTCTATTCAAAATCAACGATAACCTTTAATTCATCATGAGGAGGATTTGCTAATTTTTCAAACATTTGGGGGACCTTTTCTATTTTTATCCGGTTTGTAATAATATTATCACTTTTTATTATTCCTTGTTCTAATAAATTTATAGCTGTCCTAAATGTCTCTTGTTTATAACCATACACTCCTTTAATTGTTATGTTATTTATTATTAGTAACCCCGCATTCTTTAGTTCATATGTACTATCATGCATTCCTATTACAGTGATACACCCTCCTTTTTTAATCAGAGAAAGAGAAGTACTTATAGTAGAAGATAATCCCACACAATCATATACGTGATCTGGACCTAATTTATCGGTTAATCTTACAATTTTATTCCAAGCATCAGGTTTAAATGCTTTATCGGCTCCAAGTTCAACAGCTTTGATTTGCTTTGATTCTACAGGTTCCAATACAAATATTTTCTGAGCACCAGAAACTCGTAAAACTTGAATCACCATTAATCCTATCGGACCTGCTCCTATGATTGTTGCAGAGTTTCCTATCTTAAAACCAGATTCTTGAACTGCGTTTATTGCGACGGATAATGGTTCTACAATGGCACCATCTTCATAGGAAACATTATTGGTTAATATATGGACTCTCTCTGCTTTCACATTAATATAATCTCTCATAGCTCCATGTTCTGTTATACCTAGACTATTATTTTGTATTTTACACATATTTTCTTGATAATGGGTACAATAATAACACTCGAAACAGGGAATTTGAGGATTAGCAGTTACTCTATTCCCAATCTTCAATTTCCTAACCTTCTCTCCAATTTCGACAATTTCACCAGAAAATTCATGACCAATAATTTTTCCCGGAAAATATGGTCCTCCAGTCACGTAGGAGCCGACATCTGTCCCACAAATCCCTACTTTCTTAACCTTAATTAATACTTCATCCGGATTTATTTCCGGTTTCATTAAATCATCTTTTATTGAAATCTTATGTTTCCCTTCAAAAATTACTCCTTTCATACTTTTACCCTTATAAATATAATTTTAGTTAAAAAAAAATAAAAAAAACACGAAAAACTACAGAACACCCATGGATAGCAGTAATTTTGTGCCATCAGGCGTGTCATATTTTATTTTTACATCTAATACGGCTGGTTTATTTGAATTTTTAGCTCGTTCTAATGCGGGTTTAATTTCATTAGGATCAGTGACAACCTCACCATAACATCCAAATCCTTCAGCACAAACAGCATAATTAAACTCGGGCAATTCTGTATCTATAAATCGTTTTCCCATTGCTAATTTTTGACCTGACTTAATCATTCCCCACGCACTATTATTAGCAATCACAAAAATTAGATTTTTAAGATTTAATCTCACAGCAGTCTCAAGATCTTGGATGTTGATCATAAAACTGCCATCACCAGATAATGAAATCACTTGTTTATCCGGTTTAGCTAATTTAGCACCAATTCCATATGGGACAGAAGTTCCAAGATGACCCATACCTACAGAATTCAAAACTGAAAGAGGTCCTAATGGTTTATGAAAATCTATTTGCTCCATCGCATAACATGTAAGATCTCCCGCGTCAATTATTAATATGCCATCCTCATCAATATATTCAAGAACGTCTTTGATTAATCTTTGAGGGATGATGGGAATTTTGTCTCTTGAAGCCTTTTTATTATTAGTTTCAATCCCTCGCTGCCTATTTTCATAAATTTTGTCCATCCAATCTCTTTTTTCAATTTTCTTTGTCTTCTTTGCCTCTTCAAGGATCTGGTTCATAAACATTTTGCAGTCAGCAACAATACCTAATGTTATGGGTTTCGCTCTTCCAATGATAGTAGGGTCAATATCGACTTGTATTAATTTTTGTGAGTCTTTCCAAAATGGTTCTTCACCATGTCCTAATACATGCGAAAATCTAACACCTAGGGCTAAAATCACATCTGCCTCTAATGTTACTGAAACAGCAGGTCCTCCTAGTGATCCCCCTACTAAACATTTGGATTTATTTGTAATTGTACCAAGACCCATTATAGATGTAATAACTGGGATTTGTAAATATTCAGCAAACTCTGTTAATTCGTTCCAAGCAGCTGACCTTGAAACCCCTCCGCCTGATAGTATTAATGGTTTTTCAGCATTTAGTAAGAGATCTAAAGCTTCTTTTATTAATTCATCATTCACAGCTGGTTTCCCAATAGCCCGATATCTATCAGAAGATAATATTGTTAATTTCTCTTCATCAATTTCATCGAGAAATGCATCTTCAAAAATCTCTAAAAATACTGGTCTCGGACGACCACTTGTTGCTTCCCGAAATATTTTTCGAACTGCATCAGGAATTTCTTCAATTTTACGAATACTTTTTTGATATTTTGTAATGGGTTTAAACAGGGTCATTTGATCAAGATTTCCTTGTAGAGTCTGGTGATCTTCAAACCTACTATTTACCTGAGGAACTAGTGCTATAACAGGTATGCTATCAGCCCAGGCTGCACCAACTCCGGGAACTAAATGTGTTGCACCAGGACCTACAGTTCCAAAACAGACTCCTGGAGTGTTAGTGAGTCTTGCCCAAGCATCAGCAGCATGAGCTGCCGCTTGTTCATGTCTAAATAAAATAGTACTTATACCTTGTTCTTTACCCCATCTAAAAATGGCATCATATGTAGTAAGGAGTTGTCCACCAGGGATGCCAAACATATATTTTACATTTTCTTGTAGAAGACATTTTACTAAAACATCTCCACCATTCAACTTTTTCTTTTCTTCTGTCAACTTTTTCACCTAATTTATAAATTGATTTTTCTATTAGTTATCTAAAATATATACCCAATGAAAACAATAACATAAGAACGTCAGGGGTGGAATATTTTATTTTAACATCTAATACTGCAGGCTTATCTGAGTTTTTAGCTCTATTAAGAGCAGGGGTAATTTCATTTGGATTAGTTATTACTTCCCCATAGCATCCAAATCCTTCAGCACATTTTGCAAAATCAAATTCTGGAAAATCTACATCTATATAACGTCTTTGATAACCATATTGTTGTCCAACTTTAATCATACCCCATGCACTGTTATTCCCAATAACATAAATTAGATTTTTCAAGCCAAGCCTTACAGCAGTTTCAAGATCATTGACATTTATCATAAAAGCCCCGTCACCAGATATAGAAATTACCTGTTTCTCCGGTTTTGCTAATTTAGCTGCAATACCATAAGGCACAGATACCCCAAGATGCCCCATTCCAATTGCTTGAAGAGATGATAGAGGTTTTCTAGGCTTATAGAAATCTATTTGCTCTAAAGCGTAAAAAGCGATATTACCGCCATCAACAATTAAGATTGCATCTTCATCCATAAATTGAAATACATCTTTTATCATTCTTTGAGGATCTATAGGTATCTCATCACTTGAAGATACATTAATTTTTGATTCAACGGCACTTTTCCTACTCTTAGCTAGATTCTCCATCCATTCTCTTTTTTCAACTTTTTTAGTTTTCTTAACTTCCTCAAGGAGTTGTTGCAGAAAAATTTTACAATCCCCTTCAATACCAAGTGTAATTGATTTAGCGCGACCGATTATTGTAGGGTCAATATCAACTTGTACCATCTTTTGGGATTTACTCCAAGTTGGTGATTTACCATGCCCCATGGAAAATCCAAATTTAAC
>JBHLOJ010000072.1:0-17656 GCA_048940605.1 Promethearchaeota archaeon | reverse complement strand
CAGTCCGATCTTATTTCCATCGACACTATGAATATTATTAGTATAAAAGAAATATCTCAAATATTACAAGAAGCAGATGTATGTTTCCATTATTAGTATTTAAGGTGAATATTCATGAATAGCGAAAAATCTCTTGTTTATTTATATGGATTTAGTACAAGAAAAAATTCTTTAATAGCAAATCTAAATAAAATAATGAGTCATCAAATTAGTACTGGCTGTAAGATTAGTATTGTATTAATCCATGATGCAGTCATTGGCACATCCAATAAAAGTATAATCCCCCCAGCATTAGTCGAATTATTAAATTTACCAATTACTTTTTATGCTTTAATCCCGGATCTTAAAGCTCGAGGATTAGATCCAGATAATTTGCGAGGCAGAATTAAGGGAATAGAATATACTGATTTAGTAGAAGTCCTTATCGAAAACTCTAAAACGATTTCATGGATGTAAGCAATTCTAGCTTAAAGATATCTCTATATTAAATTTCCAATAAAAAAAAATTAAGTTAATTTAAACCTCGGGCAAATTTTTGAGCATCTGACATAACTGCTTTTATGTCTTGTGGACGACGGCAATCACCAATAAGTACGATTTCATCTGCAGCTCCTTCAAATTTCTCCTTTAAAGCTTTCCCAGTAGCAATACGAGCACCACAATAAACGAGTGTATCAGCTTCTATTTCATGTTCTTTTCCCTCAGAGTCTTGTATTATAACTGCCTTATCAGTAATATCTACAAGCTTTGCTTTAGTATACACAGGTATCTTTTTATCTCTTAAATATCGGAGTAAATACATACGTCTTCCTGCATTTCCCATAAGTAATTGCCCTACTACTGCATCTGAACCAACAAGCACCTTTACATTATATCCCTCTTCTGCTAAAGTTGTTACTGTTTCAATTCCCCCTTTCCAATAAGCATTTAATCCCCATATAGCAACATTTTTCCCCATAGGTTTACTTTTTAATATTGCTTCGTCTTGAGTAAGAATATTTGGTTTTCCTTGTAAATTAACAGGAATTGTAGCATTTGAACCGGTTGCCAAGACTAATATATCCGGATTCAAACTCTTTACTTCTTCTTTCGATAAATCTCGATTTAGGTGAAGTGGAATCTTTAATTTTTTAATTTGAGCTCCTAACCACTCAACAATTTGCATAAAGCGTGCTTTTTTATATTCTGCAGCAACTAAAGGCATTAAGCCTCCGATTTTATCAGTTTTCTCATATATTTCTATTTCATGACCTCGAAGTTTCGCGACTCTCGCAGCTTCCATACCCGCAAGTCCTGCTCCTAATACGATAATCCTCTTTAATTCAGTTGAAGGAGTAAGTTCTTTATAATCCAAACCACTATAGGCATCATAAACGCAAGTACCACAACTTTGTAAACATCCAATACAACGTTTAATATCCTCTATTTGTTCATTGAAATACTTATTAGGAGTCTCAGGATCACAAATTAACTGTCGACCTAAATTTACAATATCAGCTTTTCCTTGCTGAATAAACTCATCTGCCATTCGGGGGTCATTTATCCCTCCTACTCCCATCACCGGAATATTAACAGCCTTTTTTATCGCTTCAGGTAAATGTATATAGCATCCAGGCTCACAATACATTGGAATAGTAATTCCAAAAGGACTTCTGAGTATTATTCCCTGAGAAACGTCAATACAATCGACTCCTGCCTTTTCAAGGTTTTTTGCTATCTCTATTCCCTGTTCTATTCTGTTTCCATCATGAACAAGTTCATCTGCCGAAATTCTTACCATAATTGGAGGGATTTCACCAATTGCTTCCCTTATTTTCTGAACAATTTCTTCTATAAATTGACATCTTTTTTCAATAGTACCACCATATTTATCTGTTCTTTTATTAAAATAAGGGGATAAAAAAGAGCAAGGGAGCGTTCCATGTGCTGAATGGACCATTACATAATCGAATCCCGCTTTAATTACCCTTTTTGCACCAGCAGCGTATAAATCTTGAATAGCACTTATTTCATCAACACTTAATTCTCGAATCTTTAGATTTTTGTTTCTTATAGTGTCTCCCCACATAGGCATCATCATATCAAAAGCAGTGGTTGCATGTACTAAATCTATGCTTGAGGGGCCAATATTAGTAGGGGCAAACACACCTGCCATGGCTCCAAATGTATAGCCAATCATTCCCATTTTGTTAATCTGCATACCAATTTTTACATCATGTTTATGGATGATATCAGTTAATTTCTTGAAAGCAGGAATATTCTCATCATTCCCTATATTTGCGCCTCCTCCTCCTTTAGCCCAGGGATCAACCTGTGCTGCTTCATACGTCATGATTCCTACTCCTCCTCGAGCTTTCACTTCATAACCTGTAATTGTTCTCTGAGTAGGACAACCTTCTTGATCAGACGAACTAGTTAACATAGGAGGAAGCCCAAACCTGTTCTTAACTTCCATATCCCTTATAGTAATAGGATCTGATATTTTCGGCATTTTCGAAATTACACCCTTTCCATAGTTTCCATAATTTTTTTTATAATGAAAAGAAAATATAACTCTAAAAAAACGTTATTGTTTTAAGGTCTTTTCAGCACTGAAGGCTCGAGGTATGAAATGCCTACAAATGTTTAAGGTTAAAAAAATTTAAGTTAAATCAAGTAGATTTATTATTATTACAAAATATATGAAAAAATGAGAAAATTATGCCAAGAATAACAGATCCAATAAAAATAAGAAATATGGAAATAAAAAACAGACTTGGATTTCCTCCTATGATGTCAGGTTCGATCTCAAATGGAATTCCAGGAAAAAATTTCTATAACGTCTTTGAACCGATTGCAAAGGGAGGCGTTGGATATATCACGGTCGAAGCAAGCTCAATAGATCCCATGAATAACCCAATTCAACCATGTCTGGGATTGGATGAAAATATTCCTGCGTTTAAAGAATTTACCGATAAAATTCACGAATATGGCACCAAGATTGGTATTCAGTTTGCACATGGAGGGATCCTTGCATTAATGATGATTGCTATAATGAAATTTCCCTTACCTGTGTGGGCACCATCCAGAGTGGATCCAGTAATAGCGAGTTCTGCTTATGAACTGATAAATCCAAATTGGCGGGCAGATCTAATGAAAACAGGATTTAAAGAGATTCATGAAATAACTGTAGAGGAAATGAATGAAATAGGTGATAGATTTGCAGCTGCCGCTAAAAGGGCAATTGATGCGGGATTTGATTACGTAATGATCCATTCTGCTCATGGTACACTATATCACGACTTTTTATCACCTTATTATAATCAAAGAACAGATGACTACGGTGGTTCATGGGAAAATAAAACTCGATTTCTAAGAGAAACTGTCGCTAAAATGAGAGATAAAATTGGAGATCATCCTATATATGTGAGGATTTCAGCTGAAGAGCTTTTAGATAATGGTTTAAAAGTAGAAGATCAAAAAAAGGTTGCTGTTCTTTACGAAGAAGCAGGTGTCGATTGTATAGATGTATCTCAAGGGATACAAGTAAGAACACCCGAAGGGATAAACATTCCTACATATATTCCACCCGGTGGTTTTATACATTATCCTGAAGCAATTAAAAAAGTGGTTAATATTCCTGTAATTGGAGTCGGAAATATTACAGACCCGAAAATGGCAGACGAATTCATCCAACAAGGAAAGGCTGATTTAATTAATATGGGTAGACAATTAATTTGCGATCCTGAGACTCCCAATAAATATTTTGAGGGTCGAGAAGAGGATATTAAACATTGTATTGGTTGCCTAATTGGATGTGGGCGTGTGTGCGTTTTGAATCCTTATAAAAGACACAATTATAAAGAACTTTTACCAACTGAAGATCCTAAAAAGATCGTTGTATTGGGAGGCGGAATTGCGGGAATGGAACTTGCACGGGTAGCAAAACTCCGGGGTCATGAAGTCGAACTCTATGAAAAAGCTGATAAATTGGGTGGATTGATGCATATATTAGCCGCAGAATATAAGAAAGAACGATTTATGAACATTGTCAATTACCAGATTGCTCAGCTTAAAAAACTGGATGTTCCTATTCACTTAAAGAAAGAATTATCAAATGATGAAATTGGGGGTTTAGACTGTGATGTTTTAGTTTTTGCTGTGGGTACGAAAGCTACAATCCCAGTTAAATTCGAAGGACGTGCTAATGTTTTAACTCAAGATGAAGCAATTTTAAAAAGTAAGCCTATTGGGAAAAATGTAGTTGTGTGGGGATTGGATACTTATTGGAGAGGAGGAGCCGAAACAGCAATAACACTAAGAGAACAAGGTCATAATATTAAAGCTATTGCAGGATCAGAGAAAGGATTAGCTGGAACAATCACCGGACCAAATCTCACAGGTAGAATCACGTTTATTCATAGATATTTTAAAGATAACAAGATCCCTGTGTTTAAACAAGCGAAACTTATAGATGTCACTGATAAAGCAGTCATAATACAAGATTATGAAGGTAAAGAGCATGATATAGAAGCTGATACTCTCATACATATAGGAGGACGAACCACTCCCAGAAAGTCTCTTGAAAAAGAATTTGAAAATGTAGGTTTTAAAATTGAGTTTATTGGAGATTGTAAGAGTCCAAGAGATATTCAAGCGGCAATAAAGGATGCTCAAACTTTAGCACGTGCTATATAATTCTTTTCATAATGAAATCTTTTTTTATTATTCATTATTTAGATCTAAACTTATAGAAATTCAGTAATACATCTTATTATGAATTATATAATGGTATAACTTATTATTATGTAAAATAAAAATTAAAAAAAAGTTAATCTAAAGCTTGGTTTATTAAATCTGTTAAATCAACCATTTTAAGATTAGAATTACTTGCTTTTATTGCATCAGCTAAGTTTCTATAACAGAAGGGACATATACTTACTAAGAGATCAGCACCTGTTTCCTCGGCTTCCTTTACCCTACTCTTCGCAATTTCTAGAGCCAACTCAGGAAATCCTTTTTTCACCCCTCCCCCAGCACCACAACATTTTGCACTTTGTTTAATAGTTTTCATTTCAGTTAAATTTGCAATTTTCTTCAAGATTTCTCGAGGTTCTTCATATAATCCCATATGTCTCCCTGTGTGACATGGATCATGATATGTTGTATTGAATCCTAAATTTTTTAGTTGAACATTGTTGTCATTAAAATATTTATTCAAGAATTCAATTGTATGGTAAACGGTAATTCCTAAATCTTCCATGTGGTCGGCATAATCTCTCTTTAAAGTTCGATAACACCCCGCACAACTTGTTACTATGGTTTTAACACCACTTTTTTTAAAGAGCTCATAATTTTTTGTGGCAACGGTGTTGAATGCTTTACGATCTCCCGTTCTCATTGCTACACTTCCACAACAGACTTCATGTTCTCCAAACACAGAAAAATCTAGATTCAACTTTTTGAAGATCTGAGCCGTGTTAACCGCGACATTTTCAATATCAGGAGTCAAGGCAGCAGTACATCCAACATAATAAAGAATTTCTGCTTGTTCTTTACTGGCATCCTTTACCTTAAAATCAAGTTTCTCTAACCAGCTACTTTTAAGTTTATTATCTCTTTCATAGGGATTCAGAAGTTCAACCATGGCTTTATTCATTGGTACATGGGCTTCAAGTCCGCAACCTGCATCTACCAATTCTGCTCTCAAAGCTTCATATAAGGCAACATTATCCATATCGTACGCACATGCTTCTGCACATGTGTTACATGTAGGACATTGATATATCACTTCTGCCATTTCTTTACTTAACTCTAATTTGCCTTGCCAGAGAGATCGAATGATTTGCATTTTTCCTCTCGCAAAGAATGGTTCAAATCCCGAAGTATGGTCTCTTGCAACACATACTCCCCATCTTGGCGGATTACCCGTATAATCTGTCTGTTCTCTACAATCTCCGCATGCAATACATTGCAATACATTTGGACCGATTTTCGCCAAATGCTTAAACTTTTCTTTTGGATTAAATTCTGTCATTTTTTTACACCTAATCCTCCTCTTCTACATAATAATCTTTAAATTTCGAATCATAAGTGTGAAGATGGAATTTATTTGGGCTTAAAAGGTAGTTAGGATCAACAGTTTTCTTCATATCCCTAAATAGCTGTTCGTATTCTGGTGTAAACGCTCCTGCTTCAGTAACCGATTGTGAAATAGATTCTCCTAACCAGTAATGGGCACCCCCATACCGAACTTGATGTCTGATCTTCCTGTGCCAATTTTCCATGTTCTTTTCACGTTCTCCTTCAATATTTTTCCCACCAACTCCTCCCAAAACTACATAATTACCGTTTGGTAGAAAATATAGCATAGACGCAAAAATTCCAGGATATATTGTTCCTGCACCCATTTGAGCAGCATATTTCTTACTGAAATCAACGATTTTATCGTATACTTGACCCATATGTGAAATAGGAATTTTATGACACGTAGCCATTGAAATTTGAGCGGGCATTGGTGATATTGACGCTTGAAAAAAGTGAAATGTTCCCTCTAAATCATATCCAAATTTTGGTTCATCATCTAAATCTTCTCTTATAAATGAACCAGGTACTCTCTCAGCATCATTCTCCATAATTTTTGTAAGTTTCTCTAATTTAAGATCAAGTGTACTTTCTTCCATTGCCTCAATTGTGATATTCATAAGAGGACCTTTACCTTTTAGTTGTGTTCCAGTTCGCTGTTTATATTGAGGAGCTAATTGAAATTGAACCATTATTGCAGGTAGCACCGAAAGATCTCTTAATCCCTCATTGATTTCAAAACGGATTTTATGGGATAACTCAAATACTTTATTATAATCCTCTTTTTCGAGCACATACATACGCGCTTGTTTATATGGAGGATCAGGGAACAATCGCAGGAACGCTTTACACTTAATACCCATTGTACCAACGTCACCCATGAACAATCCAGTGAAATCAGGGGAAACTCCGTATCGACAGAATGGCTTTGCATATTTATTTGCTGCTGACCCAGTTCTAATAATAGTTCCTTCTGGATTGGGAAGAACAGCCTCAACGCCAAGGCAAATATCAGGAACAAGGCCATATTTAGTGGAACCTCCCCCAGCAGTGCTATTTGAAAGACCACCCCCAATGGTTGCTGCAAAACCACTTCCAGGACCAATAACACCAGTTGTATAACCTGTAGGGTGAAGATGTGATATTAACGCACCCCAAGTGATACCACAACCAACTACTATATAATAATCATCTTTATTGAATTCAATAACTTGATTCATTCGAGTCAGATCAATTAGTATCCCCTCTTCAGTAACACTTCCTCCTACTAGATCAGCACCACCACCTCTCGGTACCATTCTAATTTTATATTTATTAGCAATCTTAACGATCTCTGATACCTCTTCAGTAGTTTCAGGCCTTACGATCATATCAGCCCATCGATCAGGAAACGCCGGATCCACATTTCTTGAATAAGCAGCCTTCATGAAGTCCTTATCTGTTATATAATCTTCTCCGACTATGCTTTCAATCTCACTATATGCTTCTTTAACCTTCGAAATTTTTATCACTTTTTTTATTAATGTTTATTGATTTCTTTTTAATGTTGAATTTAATTTAATAGTTATTCTTAATTCAAAATCCTATTTCAATATAATTTGTGAATATAAAAAAAGAAATTCAAACTGTATAATTAACATTAAGATTTAAAAATTAAAAGAAAAAGATAGAATTTGAATTGTATATTTAATCTGGTTCTACATAATAATCTGCGAACTTTGAATCATATGTATGCAAATGAAATTTATTTGGACTGAGCAGAAAATTTGGATCAACTGTCTTCTTTATATCCCTGAAGAATTGTTCATATTCGGGAGTAAACGCTCCTGATTCAGTAACTGATTGTGAAATAGATTCTCCGAGCCAATAGTGAGCTCCACCATATCGTACTTGAGTTCGAATTTTCGAATGCCATAGCTTCATATTCTTTTCCCGCCACTCTTCAGTATTTTCACCACCAACTCCTCCCAATATAACCATATTTCCATTGGGTAAAAGGTATTGTGTAGCTTCAAAAACGTTTCGCAATACTGCACCTGGGATATCATCGGCATGTCGATTATTCCACGCGACATTCTCATCATGAATTTTGCCCAAAGTTGAGATAGGGACCTTGTGACATGTAGCCATAGCAATTCTCCCTGGGATAGGGGAAATTGCTGGTTGGAAGTAGTGAAATGCGGCTTTCAAATTTGGAGGTGCATTAGCTCCAGGAGCAGCAGGCAACATAACTGTGTCTTCTTTCATGATATCTTCAAGTTTTTTAAGACGTTTCTCAAGAGTATCAAGTTCCATTGCTTCTAGTGAAATTGACACCCCTGGACCCTTAGTTTTCGAGAGTTCGGGAGTTATATTTTTAAATTGTGCGAAGTACAATGGTGGAAATGAACTTAAACCAAGTAAACTATCAGGAAGCTCGAACCTAACCTTTTTAGCTAACAAAAAGACTTTATTATAATCATATTCTTTGAGAAGAAACACTCGATTGGCTTTATAGGGGTGTTCGCGGTATATTCGCATATATGCTTTACATTTGATTCCCAATGTACCCACATCGCCCATAAAGAGGCCTGTGAAATCAGGTGAAACTCCATACCTACAAAATGGCTTCGCATATTTATTGGCAGCTGAGCCGGTTCTGATTATCGTTCCTTCAGGATTGGGAAGCACCACCTCAACTCCAAGGCAATTGTCTGGTACTAGACCATATTTAGTTGAACCTCCCCCAGCGGTACTATTCGATAAACCCCCACCTATAGTAGCTGAAAATCCACTACCCGGACCAGTTACTCCTGTAGTATATCCCTCAGGGACTAGTTGAGAAAGTAAATCACCCCAAGTAATTCCTACTCCCACTACGATATAATAGTCATCTTTATTAAATTCCTCCAGCTTATTCATTCGAGTCATATCGATTAGTATTCCTTCTTCAGTAACACTTCCCCCAACCAAATCCGCCCCTCCACCGCGAGGAACCATACGCATTTTATATTTATTAGCAATCTTTACAATCTCGGATACTTCTTCGGTGGTCTCTGGTCTTACTATTATATCTGCCCAACGGTCAGGAAATGCAGGATCAACGTTTCTTGAATATGCCGCTTTCATGAAGTCCTTATCGGACACATAATCTTCCCCAACAACACTCTCAATTTCGCTATACGCTTCTTTAACTTTTGAAATTTTTATCACTAACTCATAGTAAATATTAATTGATTTTCTATTAATGTTGAATCGAATTTAACAGTTATTCATAAATTCTTTTCTCTAATTAGCTGTTAGTAAAAATTCAGGAAATTTCATTTAAACAATAAAATGTGAAGAAAATAGAAATTTATTCATTATCAGGTACAACATAGTCAGAGAATTTACTTTCATAAGTATGAAGATGGAACTTGTTAGGCGAAAGAAGGAAATTGGGATCTACTGTTTTCTTTATATCTCTGAAAAATTGTTCAAAATCTTCTGTAAATGCCCCTGCTTCTGTAATAGATTGACTAATGGATTCACCCAGCCAGTAGTGTACCCCACCATATCTCACTTGATACCTTATCTTTTTATGCCATAAATCCATTGAGAGCTGACGTTTTTCCTCAACATTGTCTGCGTTAAACCCACCAACAAATATACAATTCCCATTAGGCATAAATGCTATGACTCCCGCCCAAATCGCCATTGTTCCGGGGGGATATGTTTTATTATGGTCAATATCAAATTGTTGAGCCTTTTTTGATAATTCTGGTAGCCCAGACATAGGTACCTTGTGGCATGTTGTACAAGTGACCTTAGGAGGTGCTACAGAAATCAAATTATGAAAATAGTTGAAACTCGCTTTAAGATTATATTGCCAAGTATCAGGACGTTCTCGGGCTGAATCCAATTCTCCCATTGCGAAGGGACGTGTGGTATCATCCTTCGTCATAATTTCATCAACCTTTTCAATATATACATCTATAATCCTTTGATCTGTTGCTTCCAAGGTTATTGCTGCTATTGGACCTCTAATTCTTACTCTAGGAGATCCTGGAGGTCTTTGAGCAGCCATTATCATGCTAATTTCATACGGTAATACACTTAAACCAAGCAATCCATCCCCTACCTCCTTTCTTAACTTGTGAGCTTTTGCAAACACCATATTATAATCATTTTTACTGAATGCATATAAACGGGATGCTTTGTATGGAGGATCAGGGAAAAGTCTCATAAATGCTTTTGTCTTAATTCCCAAAGTCCCGACATCCCCCATGAATAATCCTGTGAAGTCAGGAGCAACTCCATATCGACAGAAAGGTGTAGCGTATTGGTTAGAGGCAGCCCCGGTCTTTATAATCCTGCCCTCTGGTCCTGGCAAGACAACTTCGACTCCTAGACATACATCAGGAACCAAGCCATATTTTGTAGAACCCCCTCCCGCAGTACTATTTGATAATCCACCACCAATTGTTGCAGAGAATCCACTGCCCGGTCCTGTAACGCCAGATGTTAATCCTCTCGGATGTAATTCTGATAATAAAGCTCCCCATGTAACTCCGCATTCAACCACATAGTAATAGTCATCTTCATTAATTTCTAAAATTTTATTCATTCGGGTAAGATCAATAAGAATTCCGCCTTCAGTTGTGGAACCTCCAACGAGATCTGCACCCCCACCCCTAGGAACCATGTGGATTTTATACTTATTTGCGATTTTCACGATTTCAGAAACTTCTTCTGCATTTTCTGGGCGAACGATCATATCTGCCCATCTATCAGGAAAAGCAGGGTCAACATTTCTCGAATAGGCAGCTTTCATGAAATCTTTGTCTGTTATAAAATCATCTCCCACAACTTGTTCAATTTCTTTATACGCATTTTTTACTTTTGACATTTTATTCTCTCTTAATATTCAAATTAATTAAGATTAATTACACTTGAGAAATAATAAAAGTTTCCTTTTCAATTAAGCTCTTTCTTGCTGTAGAACTTAAGAATATAAGAGACGTACAAAAATAATCCTTATTAAAAGCTATTCAACCAAGTGTTAATGTAGTTAGCAAAAATAATTAAAAAAACAAGTATAATCACAAAAATAATACAGTATATATGACCACTCCGAATATTGACTCCTTCATAAATTTTATTTGCCCGAGACTGAAATTCTTTTGCTTTTGCTTTGTAGAAATATTTTAATCCCTTATGCGTAAGGGTTAATTCTCCATCTAAATCTTCAATATATTTATCCTTAATAAGTTTATTAAGATGACTTTCAGCAATATTTTTCCCTAAATTACTATAAAAGAAATCAGCAAAACCTTGATAATAATTACGACCAAGTGTTAGTCCTTCTTCAAAATTTTCAAGCAAGTTACTACGAGTGAGACGCTCACGCCTTATACTAGCAAAAATATATGTAGTAAGATGATTATAATAAATATTATCTCCAGCAACTCTAAACTCCGAAATATCAAATTCCTTATTTTTCACTATTAGTTTATATAAAATTTCAATTCCTTCTTTATAGATAATAATTGCGATAATAATTCCAACAATAGCATCAACAAAATAATACTTAAATATTGCAAAAGTTAGTCCAATAATTACTCCAAATGATATCTTTATGTTTAATTCTGAATCTTTTGAATCACTCAGGAGAGAGAGATTTCCTGAATTTCTACCTACAATCCCCTTGAGAAACATTAAACCTCCATTTATTCCCATTGAAAAAAAGCCAACCAGATATGATTGGACTGTTGGAGTAATTGGTGTTGGATTAAATAATGCCTCTACACCTGACCATATCATAGTAGCCCCAGTAAACATCATCATAAAGATTATTATTGCACTTGCAAGCATATCCTTTTTTAATCTTAGACTCAGAATTCCAATAATCCCGATTTTAATGATATCAGTAAGATTTTCAAAACCTTCTGTTATCATACCTTGGGACGATAATTGAATTCCTAATATTATTTTTAAGGATGATAAAATTATTAAAAATAATGCAGTACCGAGCATAACTGTTTTTTCAGAAAAAAAGATTCTCATCCAATATGAAGTGTGGGCATTAGTATGATAACATGACTCTGTGAGTGTTTTTCCTTTTCCAGTGAGAGTAATAGTCTCATCTTCTTCAATCTTTATTAATTCATTTCTTTTAGCAAATTGAAGGTATTCTTCTACATCAGCTTCCTCAACTACCAAATGTTTAGTAGAAGAGATGAAGAATACTCGCATTTTTTTTTTAATTGTATTAATATCATTAAACCCATCATAAATTAAACCTAGAAATCCATAAAAATAATCAACATGAGGTTCATGATTTCGCCCAAAATATTGATCCAAAACGGACTTTCCAGTGCGAGCAGGTCCGCGTCGAAGATCCTTCATTGAATATTTCGATCCTAAATCCGAAAGGGGCATTCGTTTCTAAATATTTATCATTATGATTTCTTTTTAAAGTTGCATATTTTTCCATTTACTTCTTCCAATTCAAACAATCCATTATCTGAAATTAATGCAATAAGCTCCTCTTCTTTCATATGATGATCATCGACAGATAAGCGTGAGTTTCTTTTTAGTAAGCGATGAAATTCGTTTAATATACAATTCTTTTCTTCAATATCGTGTAAAACATCAAAGCAAATAATGACATCAATGCTTTCAGGATCTAAACCTGTTTCACAATCTGTTAAAATAGTGTCAATGTTATTCAAAGCTTTTTTGATCACTTTTTCTTTAACTTTATTAATAGCAAGGGGATTAATATCTACAGCAATCACCTTTCCTGAAGGTCCAACTACATCTAAAGCAGCTAAAGTATAACTTCCTGGACCACATCCGTAATCAAGAACAACATCATCAACTTGAATTTTTGCCTTTTCAATTTTGTCTGAAGGGGGATGAAATTTATCACGAATTCTAAAGAAAAATGACATGAACCTAAAATCTATTTTTGATTGTTTTTGAAATTCTCTGTTTTTTTTCATTTTTAACAAACCCTCTGTAAGTTTTTACTTTTTTAAAATAAAATGATTATTCAAATATTTAAAATATTAAATCATATTTAAATTTAGGCATTCCTAAAATCTTAATAAAATTCTCTTTTTAGAAATTCTTACTTAAAGAGAACTGAAGAGATGATAACCAGTTTTTTGATATCTAAAAAATTCTAATAAAATCTGCTAAATAAGATTTAAAAAAGGCACAAAGCTTAATTTAAAGTTAATCTCATTAATTATTCGGGTTTTCCATAACGGTCGGGATATTCTTTAGCCCAAGTTTCCATTATTTCTTGATGAGGAGCATCATTGTAAACTCCTCGATCCTTGATGTATTCTACAAATGGTTTACCATCTTCAGTTGTGCTCGCAAAAAGTCCATCTTTAACTCCGTCAAAATCAACCCAAGGGAAATTTTTCCTTATGCACAGCTCTTTATCGAACGCACAATTGGCTTCCACCCATTTTCCATTTAAAAAAAGCTCAACAAAGCCGTGAAATATGAAAAGATTACTCCCCATATTTTTTTTGAGTCTCTTACTTGTCATATGGTTTACAATATCAACAAAATGAAGTCTTGAAGGAATTCCGACAGCTCTGGCTAACGATGCCAATAAAATCGCCTTAGGTATGCAAAATCCATATCCTTTTTTCAGTGTTAAACTCGGTTTCCATTCTTCCTTATTATAAGATAAACGAGAATCTTTCACTGAATATCGTATCCCATCGCGTACAAAATAAAAAAGTTTAATTGCCTTTCCTATGTCATCTTCAATTCCATCAGTAAGCTCTTTAGCTTTTTGTAAGACTGAAGGATGTTTCCAATCCAAAAAAAAAGTAGATTTTAGAGTTTCCTTAAATTGATCATTTTGATGTGTCATTACATTCAAAAAATAAGGAATTTATTTAATATTTTCCCATATTGGATTTTTCTTTACAGAGGGTGTATTTTCAAATAAATCAAACTCTAAGTAAGTAAATTTTATTAGGTTATTAGGTCTATCTTTTAATTATTATATTTTTTAAAATATTGGTGAAATAAATGTCCAAGGTTAAAAATGCTTATAAAGAAATAGAAGATATCATTGGATCAGACTTTATATCCGATAAAGACTTCATGAAAGCGGCATATTCGAGGAATGTAGATCCTGCATTTCCAGATAGATGGGCAGATATGATCGTAAGGCCTGAAACCACGGAAGAAGTTTCTGAAATAGTTAAAATTGCGAATAAGTATAAAATTAGGATGGTACCGCGAGGTGGTGGTGCCGACCTAGTAGGTGGTTCAGTAACAGAGAGTGGGATTCTGATAGACCTGACTCGAATGAATCAAATCCATGAAATAAATGTGGATGATTATTACTGTATTGTTGGTTGTGGAATCACATGGGGTAATATGCTCTCGGAATTACAAAAAAAAGGTATGACGACAGGAATTCTTGGGCCGGGAAGTGGGTATTCCGCGACAATCGGAGGTGGACTTTCAAATGCGACTGTAGGATTTAGTTCAACTAAATATGGCTTAGTACCAGATATTTGCCTAGGAGTTGAAGTAGTGCTTCCTAATCCTGAAGGTACAATTATAAGAACAGGAGCTGCAGCAAGTAAGTATGCTACACCTTTCTGCCGATATGGAGTTGCTCCTGACTTCACAGGATTATTCATGGGAGATGTAGGTACAATGGGAATTAAGTGTAAAGCTTTCCTAAGATTATTCCCTGATCCTCCCTTTAAAGCACGAAGATATTATATGCTCTTAAAGGATGATTATGATCATGTGTTTAAAATAGGGAATAAATTACGTAGGGAAGTTGGGGATGGATTAAATGATCTAATGGTTTGGCCATCAATATTATTTCAATTACTATATGCTCAAGTTGAAAATAAACCAGAAAAAAGACCAAAAATAACGGGTCCTGTAGTATCAGTTACCTTAGAAGCGACCGATCAAAGAATCCTAGATGTGTATCTTGAAAAAACTCATGAAATTATGATGAAAGATGATATATCTCGAACATTTGAATGGACTGAGATTGATTTAGATATGGATTTGTCAAAAGTTTGGAAGTTCACTTTAAAAGAAGAGTTTAATTTCTTCCAAAAGTATATCTCAACAGCTCCTCCAAAAAGTTCATGTACAACCTGCCATAAGGTGGCGATTTCCAGGCTAAATGAAAGTGTTCAAAAAGGAGTACAATTCAATATAAGCAATGCGAAAGAATTTCCACCAGGGAATCCCCCGTATCCCGTTTTTGCTGCATTCTTAATGTTTTTACCTAATGGAAACTGTGTGATTGTAGGTGGGCTTGGTGGTGATAATACGGATGAAAATCGTGAAGCTACGATGAATATCTGGCATAAAAAAATACGACATCAAGTCCGGTATGGGGGTGCTCATTATTGGTTAGGAGAATCAATTAGTCAGTCTATTGTCGAAGCAGGTGCTTTTACACCTGAGTTTATGCAATTCTTTAAAGATATGAAAAAGACAGTTGATCCTAATTATCTTTTGAGTCCAAACAAGTTCCATCTATATTCTTACGACCATGATTATACAAAACATCTCGTAGAAGATTAATAATAAGCAATATTTTTATTCTATCTTTTTTTATACTTTTATTGTTTAGAAAACCCAAGATATCAAATAACTAACATGCCAGATTCAATTGATAAAGTACTGGAGCGCGGATATCGACTCCTAATTGAAGCAAAATATGAAAAAGCTATACAGTTAATAGACGATTTTAAAGAAAAAATGAACCTTACACCCACAGAGGAACTCAGACTCAAGCTTTTTAAATGGGGTGTTAAACTAAACCAAGGAGAGTTCGTAAAAAGTCTTAGTATGGGGGAACAACTTTATCAAGAAAGTCAAAAATTAGGCAAACCTTTTCTTTCAATTGAGTCGCTTTGGATTAAATTCTTCGCATTATTTGCTCTTGGGCGACCTCAGGAATTTTCAAAAGACCTTGAAACATGTGAAATGTTGCTCCAATCTGCCGCGCAAGAGCCTTCTTCTGAATTTGAAGAGGGGGAAGCTATAGTATCTTTCATTAAGGGTCTTTTTTATTGGTGGGAACAGAAATATGATCTTGCTATAGAGCATCAAAAAAAGAGTCTTCCAACCTTTGAAAAAATTTTGTCATTTACTACAATTGTACCTTTATCCTTAAATGTAATCGGAACTTCGTATGAAGAAAAAGGAGAATTAGATGAGGCCTTAAAGTATCTCTTGAGAAGCATAGATTTATCTAAGGGACAAGATTTATTTTCAAAATGGATTATTGCTTCTAATTTAAATGGCATTGGAAATGTTTACTATCAACAAGGGAAATTAGATTTAGCGATTGAATATATTGAAAAGAGTCTTCCTTTTTTTGAAAGCATAAATATTCCCGTATTTCTTCATGAGGTTGGTTGGAGATATGATTCTTTGATTAAAATCGCGTTAGATAAGAAGTCGCTTGAGCAGGCCCAGAAATATTTAAGACGATACCGTGAATACTTTGAAAAAAACAAAATTCCTGAGGATTTTCCCATGTATTTATTATCAAAAGCACGGATATTGCGAAGGAGTACTCGAACTCGAGAGAGAGCCGAAGCTGAAAGATTTCTTATTCAAGAAATTGAAAGACGTGATAAAATAAAAAGTAGTAGTACTCTTGGTGTCCTCTCAGCGTGGCCAAATTTACCGATAGTTGAACTTTGCGATTATTACCTTGAAGAATTACGCTCAACTAATGACCTGGGAATTCTGGATGATATTATACCTCTGATCGATAAATTACTAAAGGAAACAAAACGCACTAAATCCATTTCATTATATAGTTATACTCTTTTATTGCAAGGACAAATTTCCTTGCTTCAAATGAACATGGGAGATGCACGACGATATTTAACTCAAGCACAAGAGATTGCAGAGTCGCATGGTCTCCAATTATTAGCTCGAGCAATCTCAAGTGAGCATGATAGATTATTAGAACAGTTAAACAAATGGGAAACTCTTAAAAACACTAAAGCACCAATTTCTGAGCGAATGGACTTAGCATTATTAGACGATACTGTTGATAGGATGCAAGGAAGACTTGCTATAAAACCACCTGAGTTAAGTGATGAATCTCCGTTGTTACTCTTGATTTTATCTGAAGGAGGTGTTCTAACTTTCTCTTACCCTTTTGTGAACGAGTGGAATCACGATAACGAGCTTTTTGGAAGTTTTTTAACTACATTTAATTCTATAAGTGATGAATACTTCTCTGAAGGGATAGACCGAGTTAAATTTGGTCAACAAACGGCGCTCATGAGATCAAATAAACCTTTCTTAATATGCTATCTATTCAAGGGACAATCTTACAAGGCTATCCAAAAATTAGATAAGTTTGCCTCACTAATCCAAAAAGATGCTTCCATTCAAAAAATTTTAAATAAATATTACCAGACAGGTCAAGTTCTTGAATTAAAAGACTTTCCTTTCTTAGAATCATTGATAAAAGAAATTTTTACTTAGAAATAGTATTTTAAACGCAATAAAATTGGGATTAAAAATTGAAATTTGAAGATATTTTAAATTGCTTCTAATATATGCACACACATAGCTGCGGGTCCTGAACCTATAG